>JAQWRC010000182.1 GCA_029243925.1 Phycisphaerales bacterium | reverse complement strand
GTCCGTGATTCCGCCAAGCAGGTCAAAAAGAAGATTGGCCGCATCTATACCGGCCAGGACAGTCGCCAGCCGACCGATCCCGGTGAAGTCGATCCCGACAAGAATCCATTGTTCCAGTATGTGGAAACCTTCATCGAAGACGAGGCTGTTGTGGAAGATCTTCGCGATCGTTATTCGCGTGGGGCGGATATTGGAGATGGCGAAGTCAAGGTAGCCGTGGCCAACGCGATCAACGAACTGCTCGAGCCGATGCGGGAGCGTCGCGCCCGCTATGAAGACGACGATGTCATCATCGACATCATTCGTGCGGGGTCACAGCAGGCGAACGTGATGGCGGAAGAAACATTGGCCTTGGCCAAAGATGCCGCGAAGTTGCGATTCTTCAACCGGGGTATCACGCTCAAGAGTCTTTGATTGGCATCAAAAGGCAAAGACAGCATCAAGGACGCGGGCGAGGATGCCTTTGTTTGCTGCATCACGTACCTGGCCGAAGTGCATTTTCTCGACTTTCAGATCGAAGATCTGGTTTGAAAGAATCGTATTTGCGGCCGTGATGTCTTCAGGCCGACAGATTCCTGTCAGTTGTGTGAACATCTCTTCTTCATCCGTCTTGATACGGGTACGTGCTTCGAGGACGAGGTTTCCATTTGGAAGAATTTCAATGACCTCGGCGGCAAGTCGTGTCGTCAGGTTGTCCTCTCGGGCGTATTCCCCTTCGCCATCAAACTCCTTTTCCCCGGCGAGTTCGACCTCCGTGTAATCCAGTATGTGAGCGGCTGCATATTCGGAGAGTCCGGGGAACGCCTTGACGCCACCAGCCAGTGCATACTCCTTGTCGGTTTCAAGGCCCTGGAAGGATTCGATCCTTGTTGTTTCCCGCACAACGATTTGAACAAGATCGTGCTCTTTGAATACGCGGGGTTTTTCCGCTGCGAACGCGAAGAGACTGGTGGATTCAAGCGCATTGGTCACAGGGAGTCCGTCATCATCCAGCAGGACGGGAGCCCATGGCCCCGCCATGGTCTGCGCCATGAAGGACATCGTTGGAACCGGAATAGGCGTCATGGAGATCGGGACACCCGAGACAACGGGAGGAGTAGCCATGGGGGACAGATCTGTGCCTGCCAGCGGAGCGACCGGCAGAATCGATCCTTGACCCATTGCCATGGTCATCGGCTCGATGGGCATGCCCGGCATGGTGCCCAGTGGTGCCGACATGCTGGTGTCCCATCCCCAGCCTGCCTGGAAGTTGCTGTTCCACCCCATCGGCATTCTGCCCATGGTGTGGAATGAACTGCCTAGACCAGGAGTGAGCATCGTGTACTGACCCTGAAACGAATGATTCATTCCACGCATCCCATGGCTTCCGCCGAGATGGATCGAACTGCCGCTGAGGTGCGGTGAGGAGACATGCGTCGTATTCCCCATGAGCAGGGACGCGAATGTCAGAGGAAGTATTCGAATACAAGAGTGAATCATGAAGTCGTTCATCGCAGAGTTCCTTTGTGTCCATCTGCAGCATCAGCCAATGTACGTGTTGTCGAGTCTCGCAAGCCGTGCTCAAGCACAGCTGCACCTGGTCCCGTGACGCGGGCAAGAAACGTTTCGCGATCACGCCCCTTGCGAAGCTGAATCATGTCACCAATCGCAGCGGATTCTGTGGCGACGGCTTGCGTGTTGAGCACGCCTCCGCCAATGAGGCAGTCGACGCTGACCGTATCGCCACGCTGTATGGCGATGGGAGTTTTTAGGTGGCGAGTTCGAACGATCGAGTCCTGCCGAAGTACGGAATCGGCATCAGAGCCGATGATCTGGTCCAAGCAAGCGATGTCGGATCGATCAAGTGGGTTCAGCCACTGTTGTGAGAGGGCGAGATCCTGTTGGCGGATCGTCTGCCCACCCTTGACGTGCGTGCGGATGCTTGCGACGTCAGTCTTGATCTTTGCATGAATTGAAATGATCTGGTGTTTGCCAGGCGTGTTCTTCGACCAGTGGCGGACGTTGAAATCACACCGTTTGCTCAGATTGAAGTTGTTCATTGGTCGT
Source organism: Phycisphaerales bacterium (assembly GCA_029243925.1). Taxonomy (GTDB): domain Bacteria; phylum Planctomycetota; class Phycisphaerae; order Phycisphaerales; family SM1A02; genus SP202. The sequence goes on along the minus strand of JAQWRC010000182.1, from coordinate 591 downwards.
GCTTCGAACCGTCCTCGCATGCTCAATGAAGTGTGGTCAGCAGCATCAAATCCAAGTTGCAGATCAGAAGGCGACACCTTGAGTTCAGCGACGACCGAGCGTGCCAGCCAACCTCGGAGCGTATCAAGCCCGATGAGTTCAGCCGCCTCTTCCATGACCATAGGAGTATTCCCGGTGTGCATGACTCGAAGGCCATCGAGCTGAAGACTCTGCATCGCAAGCGGGGGACCTGTCTCGGTCGCGGTTCGTTTGCGGATGATCACGGTCCCTCCGCTGAGTTCCATGCGTCCCCAATGCACATCAAGTTCATCCAAGGTGGCCCGAATGTCGTCAACGTGAAGTTCCAGTGGCTCGCTGTCGGTAAGAACAAGTTGTGCAACTACGACATTCGACATCGCAATGGCGGCTTCACCGTCGAGCGTTGCAATGTCACCAAGGCGTACCGCGGCATTGTTCGTGTCAACACGTACTGATTTCCGGATATGAATGGCATCTGCAAAGGACGGCGTGGCGGCCGCAAGCAGTGTGATTGCGATGGTTGATTTGAACGTCATGGCATTAGGCTCGTGTGATTATCAGAATCGTCGAAGG
>JAQWRC010000174.1 GCA_029243925.1 Phycisphaerales bacterium | reverse complement strand
ATCCGTGCTGCTTCTGTAGGTGTCATGGTCAGCCTGCTCAGTGATTCCCAGCCGGACTACGGCCAGAGCATCGCGGATTTGAATATCCACTCGGCATTGTGCTGTCCGATTGAAGTCGACGACTCCATCGCGGCCATCCTGTACCTCGATGCGCGTGGCGGTGAAGCGACGGTCCAGGCCGACGCCACCGGATTCTGCCAGGCGCTGGTCCGGATCGCGGGGTTGGCGATTGCGAACATGCGCCGGAGAGAGCTTCTTGAACGGCAGCAGCGTCTGGAAAGTGATCTTGCCGCAGCCCGTGAGGCGCAGCAGTTCATCGTTCCATCAATGGGCGGACGAATCGGCGCCTTTGACTACGCCGTGCTCTTCCGTCCAGGACGTTATGCATCGGGTGATCTCTTCGACGTCTTTGAATTGAATGATGGACGGGTGGTCGTCTGCCTCGGTGACGTCAGCGGCAAAGGCATTGGTGCGGCCATTCTCATGGCGGCATCCCAGTCGTATCTGCATGGCGCTCTGGTGCACTATGACGACCCTGGAAAAGCCGTCTCGGCATTGAACGACTACATCTCGGACCGATCAGCCACCAATCGTTTCATTTCATTGTGGGTGGGGGTGTTCAATCCCACCGACGGCACTGCGGTGTACGTTGATGCAGGACATGGACATTGGGTGCATGTGAAAGCTGATGGCAGCTGTTCCTCTCCAGAGCGAGCCGACCACCAGCCCGTCGGCATCATGGGGGGGACCGACTTCACAACCAGTCAATTGAACTATCAGCCTGGCGACCGGGTGCTGGTGATGACAGACGGTGTTGTCGAACAGCCCGGGGCTGACAACGAGCAGTACGGCATTGAGCGTGTACATGAGTTGCTGGGATCGCTGGACAATCCGGCAGATGATGTAAAATGCCTCGTAGATGCAGTGATCAAATATGCGGAAACCGATGAATTGGCTGACGACACGACCGTAACATCAATCGGTCTGGCTCGTGGTTGATGCTCAGGTGATCTGAAGGTTGATGCAATGAGAATTCTGAAATTCTACAGTACGAATATCGGCAAGAAGATTGTGGTGGCTGTCACCGGCGCGATCATGCTGGGGTTCTTGCTGTTGCACGTCTATGGCAACTTCCACGTGTATTTTGGCGAGGCAAAGATCGATGAGTACTCCCTGTGGCTGCGAGAGATGGGGAAGCATCTCTTTGGCGTCGGCGGCATGCTCTGGATCATCCGGGTCATCGTTGGCGGTGCACTGGTGCTTCATGTGATCACGGTCGCGCAGCTGATTGCAAGAAACCGAGCTGCCCGTCCAGTGGGGTATCGAAAGACGTCCCGGCGAAAGCGGATCATCGTTGGCACCACCATGGCGATTTCTGGCCTGTTCATCCTGTTCTTTCTGATCTTCCACATCCTGCAGTTCACGACGGGCACGCTGCAGCCCACGCCATTCCATGAATCCAACGGCATCGGGCTGGTCTATATCAACCTCTACGAAGCATTTCATGTCTGGTGGATCGCGTTGTTCTACGTCACAGCGGTCGCAATGGTCGGATTTCATGTCTATCACGGCGCGTGGAGTTTCTTCCAGACGTTGGGGTGGAACAATCCTGATCGAAACCAGATGTTCAGGCTGACCGCGGCGGCTCTTGGGATCGGACTCTTCGTGGGATTCGCGTCGGTTCCGATTCTCTTTTGGTCCGATGTACTTCCGGCGCCAGACGCCCCCACGGCTGAGGTGCAGCCGATCGATGAGGAGCCTCTTGCATGGAACTGAATGCACAGATCCCCGAGGGCGCCGTCCAGGACAAGTGGGAACATCATCTCGAGCATATCAATCTCGTTGGCCCCAACAATCGCCCAAAGTACGACATCATTGTCGTCGGCAGTGGGCTAGCTGGCGCATCGGCCGCCGCATCGTTGGCAGCCCAGGGATACAACGTCCATTGCTTCTGCTATCAGGACACGCCGAGGCGAGCCCACAGTATCGCTGCGCAGGGTGGCATCAATGCGGCCAAGAATTATCGCGATGACGGCGACACTGTCTACAGGCTCTTCTATGACACGCAGAAGGGCGGTGACTTCCGGTCTCGTGAAGCCAACGTCTACCGACTGGCCCAGTTGAGTCGGAACATCATTGATCAGGCGACCGCTCAAGGCGTCCCGTTCGCGCGTGAGTATGGAGGCATGCTTGCCAATCGTTCATTTGGCGGCGTCCTCGTATCACGAACCTTTTACTGCAGAGGTCAAACCGGCCAGCAGCTGCTTCTGGGCGGCTATCAGGGCATGCAGCGACAGATCAAGGACGGCAGATTGAAGATGTATCCGCGGTGTGAACTGCAGGATGTCGTTGTTATCGATGGCCGTGCTCGAGGAATAATTGTTCGTGATCTTGTGACGGGTGAAGTGCGTTCGCACGCCGCAGATGCTGTCGTGCTCGCAACCGGTGGGTATGGCAATGTCTACTTCAAATCGACCAATGCGATCAACTGCAACGTCACGGCGGCATGGAGAGCCCACCGGCGTGGGGCTGGTTTTGCAAACCCGTGCTACGTCCAGATCCATCCAACATGCATACCTGTTTCAGGCAACTTTCAGTGCAAGCTCACGCTGATGAGCGAATCGCTTCGGAATGATGGTCGTGTTTGGGTGCCGCGAACAAAGGGCGATGTCCGACCTCCAGCCCAGATCCCTGAAAGCGAACGCTACTACTACCTCGAAGAGCGATACCCTTCATTCGGCAATCTTGTTCCTCGCGACGTCGCTTCGCGTAATGCGAAGATCGTGTGTGACGACGGCTATGGCGTGCAGGGCGAAGGGAGCCGGGCCGTCTACCTCGATTTCAAGGATGCACTGGCCGAAGAAGGTCGCCAGGTCATCTCGGAGCGATACGGCAACCTGTTCCAGATGTACAACGACATCACAGGTGAATCCCCATACGAATCTCCATTCCGCATCTACCCCGCAGTGCATTATGTGATGGGCGGGTTGTGGGTTGATTACAACCTCATGACGAACATCCCGGGGCTCTACGCGATCGGAGAATCGAACTTCTCGGATCACGGAGCGAATCGTCTTGGGGCGAGCTCGATGATGCAGTGTCTGGCGGATGGCTATTTCATCCTTCCGCAGACGATTGGCGACTACCTTCATGACATCTTCAAGGACAAGGTCGGCACCGATCATCCTGCGTTCGCTAAGCACGAGCATGACGTGCGCGGCCGGATCAATTCGTTGATGTCGATCGGCGGATCGCAGACGCCGTTGGCATTGCATCGAAAACTCGGCGAAATCGTCTGGGAACACTGCGGCATGTCACGGAACGCCGCCGGACTTCGCGAAGCGATCGGTCAAATTGATCAGGTCCGCCAAGAGTTCTGGAACGATCTGCACATCCCAGGCAATGCTGATGGCGTCAATCAATCACTTGAACGCGCAGGCCGCGTGTCGGACTTTATTGAGCTGGCTGATCTAATGTGCCATGACGCTCTTGATCGTGATGAATCATGCGGATGTCATCTCCGCGAAGAGCATCAGACTGATGATGGCGAGGTCATTCGAGATGACCAGAAGTTCAACAACGTGTCCGTCTGGGAGTACAAGGGAGAAGATCAAAATCATGTCAAGCATGAAGAGACGATCGATTTTGATCTGCTCAAGCCGATGACGAGGAGTTACAAATGATCAGCCTTACGCTCCATGTCTGGCGACAGGATGGCCCCGGTGCTGACGGTGCCTTCCAGAAGTACCAGATGAATGAAATCGATGAGAGCATCTCGTTTCTGGAGATGATGGATCTTCTCAATGAACAGATCACACATGATGGGGGAGAGCCCATCGTCTTTGACAGTGATTGCAGGGAAGGCATCTGCGGTTCATGCTCGATGGTCATCAATGGCCGAGCGCATGGTCCCGGCCATCTGTGCACGACGTGCGAAGTCAGGATGAGGACATTCAGTGATGGTGATGAGCTTTGGATAGAACCGTTCCGCTCCGCTTCATTTCCTCTCGTCAAGGATCTGATGGTGGATCGGTCTGCATTTGATCGCATCATTCAATCAGGCGGGTATGTGACTGTCCATTCTGGTCCCAAACCTGATCCAAATACGATTCCAATCCCTCACCACATAGCGGAAGAAGCCATGGATGCGGCCGAGTGCATTGGGTGCGGAGCATGTGTTGCAGCGTGCCCAAATGGTTCGGCGATGTTGTTCACGTCTGCGAAGATCAACCACCTCAATCTGCTCCCGCAGGGGCAGCCCGAGCGAACGACTCGAGTGCTTGGCATGGTCAAGCAGATGGATGAGGAGGGATTTGGGGCGTGTACGAACCATGCCGAATGCCAAGATGCGTGCCCCAAGGGAATCAGCATCAAGTTCATTTCGTCGATGAACCAGCAATACAGGCAGGCGGCGTTGTTTGAGCCGATGAAAAATCGCGGCCAGTTGGAATCTCAATAGTCGGATCAAGCCGATGACTCTGCTAGAATGTCGTGCCCTCGGACCTCGATCCGAGTGGCGTGCGACCCGGAGTCAAGAATGAGCCAGTCGAATATCCCGCTCCCTCAACAGCGTCGTT
>JAQWRC010000165.1 GCA_029243925.1 Phycisphaerales bacterium | reverse complement strand
GGCGTCGTAGTACGTGTCGGGAATGGTCAGGAAATCGACACCCCGTCGGCGAAGTTCGGCGACCGATGTGAGTTCATCGTTGGTGCGGAATGCAAGGTGCTGCACGCTTGGCGTCTGATCGTGCCAGTCAAGGTATTCCTCGATCTGACTTTTGCGCAGTCCGTCGGCGGGTTCATTGATTGGCATCTTGATCAACTGGTTGCCTGATGCCATGACCTTCGACATCAGGGCCGAGTGCTCGGTTGAGATGTCATTGTCATCGAAGTGCTTGAACAGGGCGAAGCCCATCACGTCTTCGTACCACTGCACCCATTCGTTCATTCGGCCTTCTTCGACGTTGCCGACGCAGTGGTCGAAGTACATCAGGCCGCATGGGTTCTCCTCGTTGTAGGCGTTGATCGCGTAGTCGCGATGTTCAAACCCGGGAGCGAATGCGGCGCCATCCTTGATTCGTGGGAGGGCAAAGTCCCCCTCGCGGGAGATGAAGGAGTGCACGACCTGGCCGTAGGTCTCGATGGCGGCTTTGGTGATCCTGCTTCCGTTCTGTTCCAGCACGGTCGGTTCCATCGCGGAGACGCCGCCGTTGCGAATCGCCTGCTCGTAGGCGGCTTCAGCATCGAAGACGGTGAAGGCGATGTCCTTCACGCCGTCACCGAATCGGCTGACATGGCGGTTTACGTCGCCGTCGGCCTGCATGCCGGTGCACAGGAGCATGCGGATGTTGCCTTGCGTCAACAGGTACTGTGCTTCGTCGCGAGCACCGGTGGTCAGATCGGAGACTTGGCTGATGTTGAAGCCGAAGCACCGGGAATAGAAGTATGCAGCCTGCTTGGCATTGCCCACGTTGAAGCGGACGTGGTCAACGTCGATGAGGTAGAGCGGGTCATCCTTCGACATCGCCTTCGCCTTGTCCATGTCAATCGGCATCGTGGTCATTCGAGTTCCTTTCGCAATCCTCAAGTGTAGCGGGCATCGAGATCAATGGTGTGGTCAATATGTCAACACGGAGTGGACCGCATCAGGCTTGAGTTGGTTCCGGCCTCCAAGTGCTTCCAGTTCAACCAGCACGCTGATGCCGACGACTTCACCACCGAGTCGTTTGACGAGATCGCGGCAGGCAACAAGTGTTCCGCCGGTAGCGATGAGATCATCGACAATCAGCACACGATGCCCAGGTCGAATCGCATCCGCATGAATCTGCAGTGTGTCCGTTCCATATTCGAGTTCGTAGTCCTGCGAGATCGTGTCAAACGGAAGTTTGCCTGGCTTGCGCACTGGGACAAAGCCAACGTTCATAGCCCTGGCAATCGCGGTCCCGAAGATGAACCCGCGAGATTCAGCGCCAAGCACGACGTCGATGCCGGTGTTGCGAAATGGATTGGCCATCAACTCAACAGACATGGCCAGCCCTGCAGGGTCGGCCATCAGTGGAGTGATGTCACGGAAGACGATGCCTTCACTGGGAAAGTCGGAGACATCCCGAATCAGCGATTTCAGCTGTTTGAGCATTGTGTCCTCAATTCTCTGGGCATCAGGAGTCAGTGGGGGCGTTGGGGTAGGCATGAAGGTATTATGACGAATCTATGGCGGATCCCAAACAGGCTATTTCAACACTGGAGACGGTTGAGCCCATCGGAGATCGGGTCCTGGTTCGCAAGGATCAGGATCGCAAGATCACCAAGGAGGGCATTCATCTCCCGGATAAGATCGAAATTCCAACCCTGACGGGCAGGATCGTGGCCATCAGTGCCCAAGTCGAGGCGGATGTGAACTATCCCATTCAGCAATATGACAAGGTGCTCTTCAACCCAAAACACGCCATTCCGGTGGATTTCGAGGGTGATGCCCGATTATTCGTAATCCCGGTCGAGGATGTCGTGGCGGTGTTCCGCAAGGACGATTGACATGACCGCTGCTACGCGAGCCATCGGGACAGCGTCTGCACCATTGCATGGCAGCATTCGGGTGCCTGGGTCCAAGAGCGTATCGAACAGAGCGCTTCTTCTGGCAGCGATTGCTCGTGGTACTTCACGATTGCATGGCGTATTGCGGAGTGACGATACCAACGCCTTGGCGGCATCATTGGAAACGATGGGTGCCGCGGTCAGGTGGGATGGAGATGTAGTCGAAATTGATGGCGTCGCGGGACGATTCCCAGGCGGTGGCATGCTTGACGTCGGCCACGGTGGAACACCAGCCAGATTTCTTATGGCGGCAGCATGCCTTGCGGACGCTCCCGTCCGGATCGATGGCAGTGCACGCCTGCGCCAGCGACCTATGGCCGAAGGAATCAACGTGTTGTGCTCGCTGGGAGCTTCCATAGAGTCGACGGATGTGCATGGACATCTTCCTGTTCAGGTAGAGCCATGCATGCTTCGTGGAGGTGAGGTCACGCTGGGCTCAACGGCTTCGAGTCAGTTCATTTCGGCCTTGATGCTTGTTGCGGCGACGCTTCCAGAAGGCCTGTTGATCGAATTTTCGGATCCAGTTACGAGTTCAAGCTACGTCCTCCTGACCGCACATGAGTTGGAATGCTGGGGCGTGGGTGTTGAGGTCGAGGTGATCGGGGATGAACTGTCATCCGTTCGCATCCGGCCCGGAATGATCGCCGCCCAAGATCGTGTGATTCCTCCAGATGCGAGTTCCATCGTGTATTGGGCAGTAGCCGGCAGCATTGTCCCCGGCAGCGACATCACGCTTGTGGATGTGCAACAGGATGATCCGCAGCCTGATCTTGGTGTCCTTGCCGCGATGGCAGAGGGTGGTGCGCATATCGAATGGTCGATGTCTGGAGTGCGAGTTCAAGCTGGCGATACATTTGAGGGCTGGCGGACGCTTGATGGCAGTCTGATGCCTGATGGAGCTCTGGCGCTTGCCGTTGCGGCGGCATGTGGTTCACGCATTTCGACGATTACCGGCCTGGAGACGCTGCGTGTCAAGGAAACGGATCGTGTGAAAGCACTTGAAACAGAGCTCGTTCGCCTTGGAGCGGAGGTTCATGCAGATGCTTCCTCAGTACGCGTTCATCCACTGCCACAGCATCTGCTCACCGGCGATGCGCCACCAATCGTGGTCGAAACCTATGATGATCACAGAATGGCCATGGCGTTCGCCATCCTCGGGCTTCGCCGGGGAGGAGTGGTGATCAAGGACCCCTCCTGTGTCAGCAAGAGTTACCCGGGTTTCTGGGATGACTTCAACATGGTCGTTCATTCCAACGCAGATGGAGAGCAGGCCAGCCCATGAGATCCTTCTGGAAGTTCGTCGGCAGGATGGCGCAGCAGCGGGCAATGCTTGTCTGGACGATGTTGTTTGCGCTGCTCTCGGCACTTGGTCTGGGCGTTGGCCTGCTCAGTCTTGCCCCGGTACTTTCGCAGATCGTGCACCCTGAAGACGGACGTGGACTGCAGGCGGTTGCTGAAGAGTTCAACGCAGAAGGGTCTTGGCTTCAGATTCCATCTTGGATAGTCGATCTCCTGCCAGTCGATCAGTTCGATGGCGTCGTCTTTTTGATCATTGCCATCGCCGTATTGACCATTGTCGGCGCGATGTGCAACTTCATGCACCAGTATTTCAGCCAGACGATGACCACCAATGCCGTAGCGGATGTCCGACGTGAAGTGTTCAGCAAGGTTATTCGACTTCCGCTTTCCCGAGTTGTTTCCAAAGGTCCAAGTGAGTACATCAGCAGATTGATTCGTGATGCGGCGGCATTGCAGCAGGGCCTGAATGCCTTGCTTGGTAAATCAGTCGCTCAGCTTTCCAAAGGCATCATCGCATTGGTTGTCGCGGTGATCTTCGATTGGAAGATCGTGGTCGTGTCCGCCATTGTCGGGCCATTGCTCGTCATCGTTCTTCGAAAACTTGCGAAGCGAGTTCGTCGAGGTTCGCGGGGATCTCTGGCGGCCCAGCAGGAGTTGCTCAAGCAGTCGACGGAAATCATGCATGGACTTCGTGCCGTGAAGACCAGTACGGCCGAAGCGGTCTGCGAGGCACGATTTGACGCCGTGAATCAAGATGTCGTTCGCAACGAGTTGAAGATGCGCATTGCCAGAGCAATGAGCGGGCCGATACTTGAGACGCTCGCAATCTTCGTCCTCGGCCTGCTCGCCATTATTGCGGCAAAGAGCATTCTGGCCGGATCATTGCCATTCGAACGATTCATCATGTCGCTCGGGTCCTTGGCCGTTGCCGGAGCCTCATTCCG
>JAQWRC010000162.1 GCA_029243925.1 Phycisphaerales bacterium | reverse complement strand
GAGGTCTCGATCGGGATGTTGGCGTACCAGATCAGCATGTACTGGCTGTAGCCGATGTACGCCCAGAAGACGACACCGAAGGCAAACAACAGTTTGCCGAGGTCATGAACATGCTCACGCGTGATCGCCACCGTCACTCGACCGCTCCGATGGAGGAACCAGATGAGCACGAGTATGGAGGAGAGGAATCCCGTCACGCAGACGACGAAGAAGTAGACGCCGAACATGGTGCTGAACCACTTCGGTTGCAGAGACATGATCCAGTCATACGACGCGAACGTCTGTGTCAGAGCGTAGATGACCATCGCCAACGGCGCGAACCACTGCATCCTGTTCGTATACCGGACATCTCCGTGAGCATCCTGCTGCTTGGACAATCTGAAGTAGAACCGGGCGAGCAGCGCCCAGACCACGAAGAAGATGATTGCTCGAACAGCCCAGAACCCGGTGTTGAGATAACTCGCCTTCTCATGCAGCAGATGATCGTGGGCCGCTTCCGGCGCCGCCCATGGGAAGAGCGCACCGCCGTGCCCCATGACCACCATGATGAAGATGGGGAGGAAGAGGATCCAGATCCAGAACAGATTCGCAGCAATGCCTTCGGCGAGGCGACGCACAGTGACCGACCAGCCGGCCTTGACCAGATGCTGGAGGATCGTAAAGAACAACGCCCCGAGGGTAATAGCCACAACCACGAGGAAGGCGAAGAGCCAACTCTTGAGGAACTGGTCTTGATTGTCACTCCAGCCGAGGGCGAATGCGGCACCGAGTCCACCAAGCCCCAACAGGCCCGAGACAACGAAGATGCTTCCACCGAAGGATCCGAGGGACAGCGTGTCTTTGGAGAGGTCGACGTTGTTCACGACTCGTCCTCCTCTCCGGGCAATATGTTGTTGATGACCGGGAGCGAATCTGCATCTGGCACATCCTCGGCCGGGGCCGATTCAGAAAGTTGCAGTGCTTCAACCCAGGCGACAATGGCCCAGCGATCTTCGACGCGGATCTGCGACTTGTAGCCGGCCATGTTTCGAACACCGTTGCTGATGACCCAGAAGACCTGGCCCAATGCGTATTCGTCGATCGCCTCTTCATGCAAACTCTTGGGCTGCACCCAAGTGGTTCCGTTTGTCCCGGTATTCAGAAGGACCATGGCCCGCTTGTGTACCGGCCCATCGCCATATCCCTGGACCCCATGGCACGGCAGGCAGTAGATCTCGAAGCAGATCTGCCCCCGCTTGAGCAGGTCGGAGTCTACGGACACCTGAGAGGGGAACGTCGTTACGAACTCGCCATCCATGGTCCCCAGGTGAAGATGGGTGTCATCAATCATCTGACTTCGGGAAACGGTTCCCGGAACGGCTGGCCGCATCGACCGCGTATCGCGGAACAGGATATTTTCCTGCTGGTCCACGAATTTCGGCTGGTTGTCCATGTTCTGGATGAGATGAATGCGACGGTGCTCACTCGGGACAGCCCGGGCGCGGAGAATCACTGCCGGAGGCACCATGGCGATGCAGGTCACCAGCAGCGCAATGTACAGCGTTCCCGGTGGGAGATCATCCAGCATGCATTTGAGCTTCGTCGGAAACATCCGCTCAGGACTCCAAAGGTTCGACCGATTCAGGGTCGAGTGATTCAAGAAACGCCAGAGTCTTCGAATCCGTGAATTGCGGATCACGTGATTCGATGACGATGAAGAAACGATCGTCCGTAATGCGGGCGAGTTTCGGTGATTTCAATACGGGGTGGTACAAACAGGGCAATCCGTTGAGCAGCAGCATCGAGCCAACGGTCGTCAGCGCCGAAAGCAGCACGGTCAATTCAAATGCCACAGGCACGAAGGCCGGACCGGAGATCAGCGGCTTGCCTGACACTTCAAACTCGTACCCCACCACCGGGACGATTGCCCAGATGTCGATTTGCAGAGAGTTCGTGAAGATCTGCAGGAACCAGGCCAGCGCAAACCCAGTCAAGCCACCGAAGAACACCATGATCGGGAGGATCGTTGGCTTGACGCCCATGACGGTATCGAGGCCATGTACCGGGAAGGGCACATGGCAATCCCACCACTTGTAGCCAGCGGCGGCGACCTTCTTCGCAGCAACCGTGATGCCTGCCGGAGAGGTGAACTCAGCCGCGTAGCCCCAGATGCGATCGGATGGCGTGGAGGTATCACTCATTCATGCCCCCCTTCCGCGTCGTCATGGTCATGCCCTGCGTGAGGGTTGGCCTCGGGCATGACACCCTTGATTTCCGAAATCGCCAGCACCGGCAAGTACCGGATGAACAGAAGGAAGAGCGTCATGAAGAGGCCGAATGAGCCAATAAACGTGAGGACATCCACCCATGTCGGGGTGAAATAGCCCCAACTGCTCGGCAGGAAGTCCTGGGCCAGAGACG
>JAQWRC010000157.1 GCA_029243925.1 Phycisphaerales bacterium | reverse complement strand
ACGTTGATGAATGAGATCAACCGCGCGGAGACTTCAATCAGCATTGAAACGTTCGTGTTGCATCCAGATTCCACTGGTCGTGCCATCCTTGAGGCCTTGGCTGCGCGGGCGGCGGATGGAGTTGACGTTCGCCTGCTCCTGGATGGTGTGGGTTCGCGGCCGACTCACAAGAAGCATTGCGCGGCACTGATTGCAGCAGGTGGCAAGGTGACTCGGTTCATCCCCGTATTTCATCTGCCATTCTGCGGGAAGACCAACACACGCAATCATCGCAAAATCGCCATTTTCGATGAGCAGCGTGTGTTCGCAGGCGGAAGCAACTTGGCCGAAGAATACATGGGCCCTACGCCATTGGCGGATCGGTGGAAGGACATCAACTTTCTGATGGAAGGCCCCTGTGTCGAAGATTATCTGGCGATCTTCCGCAGTGATTGGCAGTTTGCCACACGAAAGGAACTGCCTGCGTCGGCTGCAGTGTGGTCGGAGGTTGGAGTTTCCAAGGCGCACATCATTCCGTCTGGGCCTGATATTCCCAGTGACTGCCTGTATGACGTTGTACTGACGGCCATTTCCGGCGCACGGGATCGCTGCTGGATTGCGACGCCGTATTTCATTCCAGATCAAACCTTGATTGGCGCGATCTGTCTGGCTTCTGCTCGTGGAGTCGACGTTCGAATCATCGTTCCCCGGTTTTCAAACCAGCGTTTGGCGGACCTCGCACGGTCCTGTTATCTCCGTGATGCCGTGGAAGCTGACGCCAAGGTCTATTGGCATACCGGCGGCATGTTTCACGGGAAGACCATACTGGTGGACCAGGAGTTCACTCTGGTGGGCTCGATGAACACGGATCGGCGCAGTTTGTTCATCAACTTTGAGGTGATGTGCCTGATGGATGATCCTGAAGTCAGAAAGGCTGTCGAGGATTGGAATGAGCAGTTGATGGCCGATGCCGATCGTACGTTGCCCTCGGCTAGCCGAACCCGCCTGTTCTGGGAACGCATTGTCCGAGTCATTGCTCCCGAGTTGTAGGCCCCAAACACTGTACGTCCCCGTTGCTGCGCAGTAATCTTCCTACATGCACCGAATTCTTGTACTTGGGGGTGGGCTTGTTGGTTCCGTGATCGCTCGCGATCTGGCGGCTGATGAGGCACTCGACGTGACGTTGGCCGACATCCGACCTGATGCGTTGGAGCGTGCCTGTGGCGAAACGAACATCACGTCTCGAGTCGCTGATTGCGCTGATCCTGAGTGCATACGAGCCATCGTTCCAGAGTATGACCTCGTTGTGGGTGCGCTGCCGGGCCGGTTCGGGTACGCGGCGCTGCAGGCGGTCATCGATGCAGGCAGGAACTACTGTGATATCACCTTCATGCCTGAAGACGCATGGGAGCTCGATGAGCGTGCCCGTTCGCAAGGGGTCACGTGCGTGGTGGACATGGGAGTTGCACCGGGCATGAGCAATCTGCTGGCCGGTGTGGCGGCGCATCGATTGGATCCTTGTCGATCAGTTGACATCTATGTCGGAGGCATCCCCGCAGATCCAAAGCCACCATTCAACTACAAGGCCGCCTTTTCGCCCGCCGATGTGATCGAAGAGTATGTGCGTCCATCGCGTTTGGTGGAGGAGGGGGTGGTGGTCGTCAAGGAGGCGCTTTCCGAGCCGGAGCTGATCGGGTTTCCTGGTGTGGGAACACTCGTGGCGTTCAATACCGATGGACTTCGAAGTCTGGTGGAGCGGCTTGATGTTCCCTTCATGCGAGAAAAGACCATGCGGTATCCCGGGCACCGTGAAGTCATGCTCGAGATGCGTGAAGCCGGATTCTTCGATGAAGACCCTCGTGATGTTGGCGGCGTCCAGATCTGTCCACGTGATGTGACTTCAGCCCTGCTCTTTCCACATTGGAGTTATGAGCCCGGTGAAGCAGACCTCACAGTCATGCGTGTCAGTGGTGTCGGAGAGGTCGATGGCGTGCCGACGCGGCTGACGTGGGATCTCCATGATCGGTATGACCCGGCCACCGGCTTCAGCAGCATGGCTCGAACGACCGCATTCCCGTGCACGATTGTGGCGAGGATGCTTGCATCGGGTGCCATTGATGACCCAGGAGTCCATCCGCCTGAGGATTTTGCACATCGTGACGACGTGCTTGAGGGCATCATGTCCGGCTTACGCGAGCGTGGAGTGCTCTTCACGGAAACTGCAGAGCCTCTGGATACGGCGTCGTAATCAAAATCGACTTGGATCAAAGGAACCGAGATCGATTTCGGGCTGCTCACCGTCGATCAGTGCTCCAATGATTCTGGCCGTTGCCGGTCCAAGCGTGTATCCCATCATGCCGTGTCCGGTTGCGACGAATGCGCCGGCCAGTCCGGGGAGTGGCCCAATGATCGGTAGGCCATCAGCTGTGCATGGCCGCAGGCCATTCCATTCACTGGTGACTTCGGCCTGATCGATGCCATGGATGTAGCGTGCCACGCCGCTGCGGAGCAACTCCAATCTTCGCCGGGACATGCGTTGGTTGATGCCTGAGAGCTCCAGTGTGCCGGCGAGGCGAAGTCCGTTGTTCATCGGGTTGACGCCGATCATGGTCTCACGGCAAACGAATCCTGTTCGTGGTGCCGAGTCCATCTTCAGCATCAGGTGGTATCCCTTGGCCGCCTGCATGGGCAGTCGGACCTGATGGCGTCGGGCGAAGCGATCGGACCAGATGCCGGCGGCAAGCACGACGATTTCAGACTCAATCACCTCGTCGTCATCTGTCTGCACGCCATGGCAGCGACCTCGCCCATCAACGAGCAGGTCCCGGATCATGCAGCCGTGGTGGACGTGCCCGCCACTTCGGATGACGTCGTCCTCAAGTGCCGAGAGCATCGCGGCCGGGTCGGTGAGAATGTCACGAGGATGAACCAAAGCGCCGACGACGTGTTCCGAAAAGACATCATCCCGCCGTCGCAATTCGTCACCATCGATCACTTCGGCTTCAAATCCATCGCGCCGCAGCACATCGACTTCGCCGGCGGCCAGATCAAGACTTGCCTGCTCGCAGCAGACCTCGGCCCATCCAACTGGCCGCAGATGTGGCGCGATGGCATCGTCATCGAGCAGTTCCTTCCACCCGGTCATGCTGAGATGACTCAGTTGGTTGAGTATTTCCACGAGTCGGGCGTGTCGATGTCGATCGCACGAGCGTCGAAATTGCAGCAGCCACCGGAACAATGCAGGGTCCGGACGCGGCGGGATGTAGAGGGGACTGTTTCTGTCGAGCAGCAATGACAGGGCCTGGCTGCGCAACGCGGGGTTGGCGATGGGCGGATGTCCCGGTGCGATGATGCCAGCATTTCCACAGGAGGCACTGTTGCGTCCATCGCCGGCATCGAGCACGTGCACGTCATGCCCACGATGGAGCAGTTCTCGGGCGGTCAGCAAACCGATGATGCCGCCTCCGATGATGTTGATCCGTGCCATGTCCGTTTCGTGCCTGCGCATGATCCGAATTGTACGTCAGCAGCCGCCTGATGCTAAGGTGTTCGTCGCAAGGAGTTCAATCTTATGGCCCATCGAATTGGTGTAATTGGCGCGGGTGGTATTGCAGAAGTGCACTCCATCGCGATTCAGGAATCAGGCGGGACTGTTGCTGCCATCTGTGATGCGCAGCCGGAGAAGGCTCGGACGCTCGCAGATCGATTCGATGCCGTGGCATGTTCCGATGTCGATGCGATGCTTGCCATGGACGATGTGGAGTCTGTTGTCGTCGCTGTCCCCAACTGCCTGCATAGTTCCATGGCGGTCAAGGCTCTTGAGGCCGGCAAGCATGTGCTGCTTGAAAAGCCGATGGCGACCTCGGTTGCGGAATGCGATGCCGTGCTTGACGCCATGTCTGGTGCGCCTGGATTGGTTCAGATGGGGTTCGTCTGCCGTTGCGCGGCCACGACGCTGTCGGCGATGGAGGTCATCGAATCAGGTCGCCTTGGTCGCATCTACCACGCCAAGGCCACCATGTATCGCCGACGTGGCATTCCCGGTCTGGGCCGGTGGTTCACGACCAAATCGGAATCCGGCGGTGGGGTTCTGATTGATCTTGGTCCTCATCTCATCGATCTGCTGCTGCACCTGACGGGACGTCCATCGATCGTGTCCGTTGATTGCCATACCAGCAGTCACTTTGGCCACCCGCCATCTGGCTATCGATTCACCGACATGTGGGCCGGCCCTCCCAACTGTGAAGGCCCATTTGATGTTGAAGACGGTGCTTCTGCCATGTTGCGTTGTGATGACGGCATGTCGATCGATCTGAACATGTCCTGGGCGTCGCATCTGCCCGAGAAACTGTTGCCTGATGGCGTGACGCTGTTTGGTGAGCAGGGGGCCATGCATTTCGACGTCTGGGGGGATCACATCATGGTCGGGACTGACTTGGATGGCTCCAGCGT
>JAQWRC010000148.1 GCA_029243925.1 Phycisphaerales bacterium | reverse complement strand
CCGCTGGCGACATCAACCGTGACGGTTGGGTCGACGTGATGGATCTCCTGGAGGTCATCGGCAACTGGGGGGCGTGCAACGAATAACACGTCATTCCACACGTAAGAAACGACACAGCCCCGCGCCTCGGTGCGGGGTTGTTCATTGGCGGTTCTGAACTCCACGCCACCTGGCGTGAATCAACGCAAACCACTGCATCCTTGTGCCGAATGAAGTCTGCCAATGGGTTGCTTTGCAATACGAGTATGCTTGTCACACGACTAGGCCACCTGCCTTTGGAGATCCGCCCATGGAGACCTTGCCGACCGATTCATCCCGCCCGTCCCGCCGCGCTGCGATCGCCGCCGTCGGCGCGATGACGCCACTTGCCCTGCTCGGACGCACAGGAGCACAGCCGGTCAAATCAGTTCCACCGGCAACCGATCAAAGGCCCGGGCGCATGCCCGCAGCGCCAAAACCCGACTACGTGTTCAACATCGAGCAGAAGACCATTGCGCCGCTGGGAACACCGACGGATGCGATCCTCGTCAACGGGACCGATCCCGGCACCGAGATTCGCTACACCGAAGGCGACATGTTCCGAGTGCTTGTGAACAACACCATGCAGATCCCTTGCACTGTGCACTGGCACGGTCTGCTCGTGCCCAACTACATGGACGGCGTGCCCGAGATCACACAGTATCCAATCGGACCTCGGCAGTCGGTCTTCATCGAATACCCGATCGTTCAGTCCGGCTCGTACTGGTACCACTCGCACTATGGCCTGCAGGAACAGCAGGGACTCCGCGGTCCGTATGTCATCGAGGAGGCCCGGCCGGCCTACGACTACGACAAGGACATCACCGTCTTCCTGACCGATTGGCTCGATCAATCGCCCGAGGGCATCATTCCCCAGATCCGCAACGAGCAGCCGCAGACCGATGCGGTCAAGACGCCGGTGCCCGGCGGCGAACCGTTCCCCGGTACCAAACCGTTCAACATCGACGTGAACTATCCGGGCTACCTGATGAACGGGAAGTCAGTCGACGATCCGTGGACCATGCAGGTCAAGCAGGGTGATCGATTGCGTCTGCGACTGATCAACGGCTCGACGGCCACGTTCTTCCGCGTACAACTCGAAGACCATGAGATGGAGATCATCACCGCCGACGGCCAGCCGGTGGTGCCGACGAAGGCCGGCAACGTCGTCGTCGCCATTGCCGAGCGCTACGACGTGCTGGTGACGATCAAGAAGTCCGGATCATTCACGCTCAACGCCGCGGCATTGGGCACGACTCGCAAGGTCGCTGGTGTGCTGCACACGAAGGGTGCGTCCAAGAAACCGTCTCCCGCTATGCCGGCCTGGGCCGGACGCTCCGGTGGATCGGCCGACTACGCGGCACTCAAGTCGCCATATCCGACGCAGTTGCCTGAAGGCCCGGTCAAGACGTTCGAGATTGAACTTGGCGGCAAGATGAAGCGCTACCTCTGGTCGATGGCCGGCGAGTATTACCCGGAGATGTTCGTCCCTGAAGGCGATGCCGGTCCGCTTCGCATCAACTACGGCGATCGCGTTCGCATCCGGTTTACCAACTCGACGATGATGTACCACCCGATGCATCTGCATGGGCACTTCTACCGGCTGCTCTCCAAGCCCGGCGCATGGGACGAGACGCACTGCCCGCTCAAGGACACCGTTGCCGTCGGACCAGGTGAGAAGGTCGACATCGAGTTCTACGCTGACAATCCCGGGCACTGGTTCTTCCACTGCCACAACCTGTACCACCTTGCGGCCGGCATGGCCCGCAAGTTCGAGTACGTGGTGTGAGGATCAGAGCGGGGCGGATTACTTCCGCTTCTTGCGCTGCTTGAACTTCTTCTTGACGCTGCTGGTCTTGGTGCTCTTGCCACCACGGCCGAGTCCGGCGGCCATTGCGCCCATGTCCGGCATGCCCATGCCAGCCATAGCTGATTCAGGATCGGCGCCGGCATCCTTCATGGCCTTCATCTTGCCAAGCATGCCCATGCCGGCCATCTGGCCAGTCATCTTTTTCATCATCCCGAACTGCTTGATGAGTTTGTTCACGTCGGTGTTGGAGGTGCCCGAGCCGCGTGAGATCCGTCGGATGCGGGACTTGTTGATCAGGCCGACGTCCTCGCGTTCCTTGGACGTCATCGAACCAACCATCGCCTCGAGGCGATCAAGGTGCGATTCGTCGACGTCCATGTTGCGGATCGCCTTGCCGACTCCGGGGAGCATGCCGAGGATTGATTTCATCGAGCCCATCCGACGGATCGACTTGAGCTGCTTGATGAAGTCGTTCATCGAGAACTCGCCCTTCATCATCTTTTCGGCCAGTTCTTCGGCTTCGGCCTCGTCGACCTCGTCCTGGGCTTTCTCCACCAGCGAGACCACATCGCCCATGCCGAGGATGCGACCGGCCATTCGTTCGGGGTGGAACGCTTCCAGGGCGTCGGCCTTTTCACCGGTGCCGATGAACAGAATCGGAGCGCCAGTGACTTCGCGAACGGACAACGCCGCGCCACCGCGGGTGTCCGAGTCGAGTTTGGTGAGGATCACGCCGTCCATCGACAGGCGGTCGTGGAACGCCTTGGCCGAATGCACCGCGTCCTGGCCGACCATCGCATCCACCACGAGCAGGATCTGATGCGGCTGCACCGCCCGCTGGATTCCATGCAGTTCGTCCATCAACTCGTCGTCGACGTGCAGGCGGCCAGCGGTATCGAGAATCAATACATCGTGACGTTCGGCCCGGGCCTTGCGCATCGCGTTGATGCACACTTCGACGGCGGCGCCGACAGCCGTGCCGTGTTCGCCACACTTGTCAGGTTCGCCATGGAAGTCCACCGAGGCATTGCCTTTGGCATTCTCCCGTACGTCTTGAACGACGCGTTCAAGCTGTGCAACTGCCGCGGGGCGCTGCAGGTCTGCTGCGGCCACCAGCGTCTTCTTGCCTCGCTGTTTCATCCACGCAGCCAACTTGCCGCAGGTCGTCGTCTTGCCTGTGCCCTGCAGGCCGCAAAGCATGATGACGGTGGGGCCCGGGTCGACGAAGAACAGCTCCGCGCCCGTCTCGCCCATCAACGTCGTCAGGTGTTCCTGGCAGATGCCGATCATCTGCTGGCCGGGCTTGAGGCTCTTGGTCACATCGCGACCAACGGCATCGAGCATCACGCCTTCGCAGAAGTTCTCGACCACCTCCAACTGCACGTCCGCTTCAAGCAGCGCCGTGCGGACCTCGCCCATGGCCTCCTTGACGTTGGCTTCGGTGATGCGGCCACGACCAGAGAGTTTCGTGAAGGCGGAACCGAGTTTGTCAGAGAGCGTGTCGAACATGGAAGTCGTCAGTGTACCTCGTCAGAGGGAAGATCTGCGATCAGCGTTTGGATGCCACCCAGGCGTGCAGCCGCTTGGCTGGCCAGCAGTTGATGCACTGCTCGGGCCCAAGACGGCCTCTTCGGGCGGTGAGCACCCCGTAACGTAGGAAGTCGAAGTGGGTATCGGTATGGGCGTCGGTATTGATCGCAAGGAGGCAGCCAGCGTCCGTCGCGGCACGAACATGGATGTCACGCAGATCAAGTCGCTGGGGATTGGCATTGATTTCCAGCACCGTGTCATGCTCCAGGGCCGCTTCGATCAATGCATGCAGATCAGGCGACAGCCCCGCCCGACGGCCGATGATCCGTCCAGTGGGATGGCCGATGATGTGCACGAGTGGATGGGCGATCGCGGCCAGCAGTCGAGCCGTGGCCTTTGCCGGATCCTGCTTCAGCGATGCATGCGGTGAAGCCACCACGATGTCGAGTTCCGCAAGCAGTTGGTCGTCGTAGTCCAGGCTGCCGTCGGCGTGGATGTCCACCTCGCTGCCAGCAAGTACCCGGATGCCCTTGGTCGCAGCATCGATTTCACGAATGGCTTCGATGTGCCGTCGCAGGCGGTCGTCATCAAGTCCGTTGGCCTGCACGCTGCTGCGTGAGTGATCGGTGACCGCCAGCGTGTGGAACCCGCGACGTTTGGCTTCCACGACCAGTTCCTTGAGCGTGAGGTGGCCATCACTGGCCGTCGTATGCGCATGCAGTTCGGCCTTGATGTCTTCGATCGTCACCAGTGGGGGCACGGAGTCGAGCTCGTCACGGTCTTCGCGAAGTTCAGGAGGGTGGAAGGGAATATCCAAGGCAGCGTAGATGTCATGCTCGGTTGCGGCGGCCGCCGGGGTGATGCCGCGATCCTGTGGAGGCGTGTCCTGGCCGTCATCGGGGAACAGTCCATATTCGTTCAGGCGCATGCCGGATTTGATCGCCCGCTCACGCAGGGTGACGTTGTGTTCCTTTGATCCGGTGAAGTACATCAGTGCCGCGCCGAATGCTTCGGTTGGCACCACGCGCAGATCCACCTGCATGCCGAGCCCCAGTCGCAGTGAGCATTTGGTGTCACCGGCGAGCAGGACCTTGTCCACGTCGTCCAGTGATTGGAAATGCTCAATCAGCCCAGCGGGGTCATCACAGGTTGCAAGCAGGTTGATGTCGCCGACGGTGTCGCGTCCACGACGCAGTGAACCGGCGTACTCCACCTGGCCGACTCCGCCCTTGGCATGCAGATGTTCGATGAGTCGTTCCGCCAAAGGCAGGGCTCGACCAATGGGCATGCGCTCGCCCGCTTTTTTCATGAACTCGATCGAATCAGCGATGTTCGCAATGGTCTTCTTGCCAAGGCGTGGCACGTCTCCCAGCGCATCGTCGGCGATCGCCTGTTCCAGATCGGCGATCGATTCCACGCCCGCATGTTCCCAGAGATTGCGGATCGTTTTGGGCCCCAATCCAGGCACATTGAGCAGTTCAAGCAGCCCGTCGGGCAGTTGTTCCAGCAATGCCTGATGGTCCTGGATCCGTCCGGTTGTGAGGAACTCGCAGATCTTCACTGCGCTGCTCTTGCCGATGCCGTCGAACTTCTGGAGTGCCGCCGGATCATCGGCCAGCGGAGTCAGATCTTCGGTCATGTCCTCCAGGACACGCGCCACTTTGCGATTTGCGTTGACCTTGAAGGCGTTGGCGCCGAGCAGCTCCAGCGCAGTGCCCATCTCGTCGAACAGGATGATGAGTTCTTCGCGGGCGGCCATAGGGTGATTCTACCCCACGTCGACCAGTCCGACGGCCTCACGGAATCGCTTGAGCAGACGACGTCGCAGCAGGGCATGTTCCGGAGTCGACAGCTCGGGATCGGCTTCGATCCACGTGGCCGCATCGCGTTGCGCCATGCGAAGCAATTCGTGGTCACGTTGGAAATCTGCGACGCGGAACGGAGGCAGGCCGGACTGGCGAGCCCCGAGAAACTCGCCCGGTCCACGGATTTCCAGATCCGCCTGGGCAATGCGGAAGCCGTCGTTGGTGTCGACGATGGCGGCAATGCGGGCCCCGCCATCTTCG
>JAQWRC010000140.1 GCA_029243925.1 Phycisphaerales bacterium | reverse complement strand
GCTTGCCACGCGGAGCGGTAGAACCCGCCGCCGACCGAGATGATGACGACCGTCCCCAGTACGCAGAGCACCCAGGGCACCCAATCTGCATGGTGCAGTGTCCAATGCAGGATGAGCATTGGGATCCAGATGCTCAAGCCTATGATCGCGCGTCTTTTCCATTGGCGTTCGTTGGTGGATTGCCGTTGTTCAAGTGCACTGCGCAACTCGGCTGGGGCCTGCCGTTGCGTGACGACTTCGGCGTCGTATCCCGCCGCCTGCACCGCTTGGACAAGTGTCGCGGGATCGAGGTCATGTCCCGAAATTGAAGCTCGGGCCTGCGTGAGGCTTACGACGACCGATGCGACCCCGGGTTGCTGCTCTAGGGCCGACTCGACATTGTGGGCACACGAGGCACAATGCAGCCCGTCGAGTTTCAGTTCATGGGTAATTGATTCTTGGCCGTTCATGGTGCTGCAATCATAGGTGTCGATGCGGAAGTGGGTTTTGGTGGCATTGGAGTGGGTTCTGCACGTGGACTGCTCTATACTGTGTACTCGATGACGACTCGGATCTGCATATCACGTTCGACGGTCTTGCTCGCGGCCCCAGCTCTGCTGGCCGTATTGGCCATTCTGGCTGGTACCCCGGTATGGACGGCGCCGACGGGGACCCCAGGATTGACTGTAGCTTCGATGGTCGCCTTTGGCGGTGAAGTTCGCCCATCAGTGGCCTACGTAGCCTCCGGAAGGTGCCTGCCCCAGCCGGTCGCGTATGTTCATGCTCAGCCGACTCCGGTACATACAGATCGTCATCGTATTGGCCTCCACCGGCTGGTCCTGCCACCCCCATCTGTCTGATCACGTTTTGAGTGGTTCGTTGCTCGAATGCCGTGCAATGACCGTGTGGTCTTGGATTCAGATGAACAGGTGTGATTATGGCTATTCCAGTCGTTTCAAAAGTTGGCAAGAAGATCTTTGGTACCCGCAACGAGCGGATGGTCAAGAGGTACCTGCGTATTGTCGATCAGGTGTCTTCGCATGATGATGCGATGCGGACCTTGACCGATTCGGAGTTGCTTGCGAAGACCGATGAGTTTCGCAGCCGCATTGATGGGGGGGAGTCCTCCGAGGATCTTATCCCCGAAGTCTTCGCCGCAGCACGTGAGGCCATGGACCGTGCGGTCGGGATTCGAAACATCTTTGACTCGACGCATGAGTTCGATGCGAATCGACTGTCCGACGAAGCCCGATCGATGTACGAGCAGGTGCAGGCGGAAATCGATGCGACCGAGGATCGGGAGCCGGTCGAGGACATGCTGGGATCGTTGCGGCCTGTGCCTGCGTGGCAGTTCGTTGACGTCCCGCCAGCACTCTATGAAGCCGTTCGTGAGCTGGAGCCGGTGTCGAAGCCGCCGTTTCGCGCCAGGCCTTTTGACGTGCAGATCATCGGTGCAATCGTGCTCTATGAAGGCCGGATTGCGGAGATGAAGACGGGCGAAGGCAAGACGATCGTTGCTCCGCTTGCCTGCTACCTTGCGGCGCTTGCCGGTGAGCAGATCCATGTCGTCACGGTCAATGATTATCTCGTGCAACGTGACCGGGACTGGACATTCCCGTTCTTTCACAGCCTTGGACTGCGGGTGGGCGCGATTCATCCAATGCACATGCAATCGCCTCAGACCAAACAGGTGATGTATCAGTGCGAGGTCGTCTACGGCACGACGTCGGAGTTCGGGTTTGACTACCTGCGTGACAACATGAAGTTGTCATTGCAGGAGCAGGTCCAGCGGCACCGCAACCGTGCCATTGTCGATGAAGTGGATTCAACGCTTATTGACGAAGCTCGTACCCCCCTCATCATCTCCGGCGCGGCGCACGAGGAGGCTCCGCGATACGCAATGGCCGATGGTCTTGCACGCAATCTCCTTGAGTTGCAGAAGCCTTGGGATGCGATCGACGGAAAGGTGCAGTCGCTCACCCTCAGAATCTCGGGGATTGAAGGCGATATTCGAAATGCTCGCGATAAATCCCAGATGCCGGCACTGAAGGAAAAGCTGGATGCCGCCAGAGCAGAGCTTCCGGATCTGGAAGCGCAGCGGGATGAGTTCGTTCAGTACTAC
>JAQWRC010000131.1 GCA_029243925.1 Phycisphaerales bacterium | reverse complement strand
GGGGTTCCAGGCACTCTTCTTCTGGCCGAAGTGAATGCCGGCTTCCAGTAGATCCTGTACGAGTTGATCGGCCATGTGGCCTCCTTGGGCAGCGACACCGGCGTGGTGTTCGTGGTCCACCTCGCCACAGGGCGCTTGGGGGTGGTGCAATGCACCGAAAGAAAGTGACGGCTGGCTCCACCACGAAATGGAGGGCCGTGATCCGGCGTCCACCAAGGACTCCGGGAAAAGAAAGATTGTAGTTGGCTCTGCAGCCTTCCACAAGAGCAGATTCGCCTGATCAGACGGTGACGGCGGTGGCTCGATCGTGCACTACGGCACCTGCAACGATGGTTTTGATTGATCTGCCGCGTACGGTCCACCCATTGAAGGGGCAGTTCCTGCCGGAGCTCATGAACGCATCGGCATCGATGATCCACTCAAGATCAGGGTCGATGATGGTCAAGTCCGCTGGCCCACCTTCGGTCAGGCTGCCGAGCCCCTCGGCGTCAAGGCCAACCAGACGAGCCGGATTGCAGGTCATCATCGCGAGCATCTGTGGCCAATCCAATACGCCATCGTCGATCAGCGCCTTGCGGTACAGCGGCAAAGCGCATTCAAGGCCAACGATGCCGAAGGAAGCAGCGGCGAAATCAACGGCTTTCGTGTGGGCAGGATGCGGTGCGTGGTCGGTACCGAGAATCGTGATGGTTCCGTCGGAGATGCCGGCCTTGAGCGCGTCGATGTCCTCTCGGCGGCGAAGTGGGGGATTCATCTTTGCATTGGTGTCGTAGGTTGAGCAGGCATCCTCGGTCAGCAGCAGGTGGTGGGGTGACACTTCTCCGGTGGCCGGTTGCCCTTGGGCTCTGGCTGCGCGAATCAGTTCGACACTTCCTCCACTGGAGAGGTGCTGGGCGTGGTAGCGGGCGCCAATGTCGGCATTGAGTTCCAGATCGCGTTGAAGCATGGCTTCTTCCGCGGAAGCTGGCCAGCCGATGAGACCGAGTTTGGTCGCCAGTGGCCCGGCATTCATGACGCTGCCTTTGGTCGCTTCAGGGTCCTGGCAATGTTGCATGAAGCAGGAATCGGCTGATGCAACGGCTTCAAGGATGCGGCGCATCATGGCGTGGTCGGCAATGCCATCTCCATCATCGGAGATGCCGATGGCGCCGGCGGCAATCAGATCGCTGATGGGCGCTATGGTTTCACCGCGGCGTCCGATGGTGCCGCAGGCGACTGTGTGGACACGAGCCAGTTGTGCATCCCGCCCACGCTGCATGACACCTGCTACCTGCTCAGTCGTATCAAGAGCAGGGCTGGTATTGGGCATGCAGCAGACGGTGCTGAACCCTCCGGCAACGGCCGCGGCAGAGCCAAGTGCAATCGTTTCTTCATGACCCTGTCCCTGATGCGGGTCACGAAAATGCACATGGATATCGATCAGCCCGGGGCAGACGATACAACCGGTGGCATCAATGCTGTCGTCCGCTGGTGGTGATGGATCGCCATCAACATGAATGGAAGCAATACGACCATCAGTGATGAGGAGGTCGCCGTTGGAGTCCAAGCCACAAGCCGGATCAATGATCCGACCGTTGCGAATCAGCGTGGTTGACATGGGCACAGGGTACCGTGGCCACTGCAAATGCAGAAGGCCCCTTGCAAGCAAGGGGCCTTCTGTACTCGTTAGCGGGGGGTGTGGTTAGTTCTTGCCGCCAGAGAATGGGCAGGAACCGGCTGATTTTTCAGAACCACATGAGGCCTTCGTCTTGGCGGCATCGTCAAATGCGCCCAGGCTTGAGTCTTTCATCTTTGCTTTTTTCATCTGAGCGTCACACTTGGCTTTGCATGCTGAGCTGCATGAAGAAGCACATGAGGGAGCATCGTCAGCAGCGCCAAGGCTGGCCTTGTCTGCCTTGGCTTTTTCTGCCTTGGCTGCACAGGCTGAAGAGCCGCAGCATGAAGGGGTATCGTCAGCAGCGCCAAGACTGGCGTTGGAGGTCGTTCCGGTATTGGCGCAGCCTGCGATTGCAAGCACGAGGCTGATGCCGAGGGTCTTGAGGATGAGTTTCATCATGCTCTCCTAGAGGGTTGAATGGCCAGGCCACCGAATGGGAGCGTGACACTGAAAGTCGTTTGAATCCTGAATATACCAGTTCAACGCGTATTTCGTCCTATTGTTTCAATGGTCAACAAGAAAAGTCCATTCAGGACTCTCAAGATGGGTTTTTTGGGCAAAATGCCTAGGATGAGATCTATGGATGAACAGGATTCTTCAAGCCAGCCCAAGCGTGAGGCCTTGTCATTGAAAGCGCGGAGCCTCGCGGATGGCCCCGGTGTCTACCTGTTCAAGGATGACGTGGGTCATGTGCTCTACGTGGGCAAGG
>JAQWRC010000114.1 GCA_029243925.1 Phycisphaerales bacterium | reverse complement strand
GACTGCGCATGACCCGAGCGGCACCAACCAATTCAGCGCAGGTTGGTTTTCTTCGTGCAAGCAGTGCAAGCAGCGCGCCCATCTCACCATGGTGGACCGATCCGCTCATCATTGCTCCAAAGGCCTCGGAGGCCGCCTGCTCGGTCAGGGTTTCACCTGCGACCAGAGAGCGTAGTTGGGCTGTGAGATCAGTTGATTCGGCACCGGGCTGGAATTCGGGCGGGGCCATTTGTTGTCGATCGTGGCTCTGTGGCATCACACAGGGTTCCTCATCGTTGACTGTCGTATCATGCATGTACCTGAGCCCATGCCGGGCTCATAGGATGAAGAGATGTTTCTGGCTGAATCCTACCTCCATTCTCTGGATCCGTACGCCATCTACCTGGGCGGGGATTTTGGCATTCGCTGGTATGGATTGGCTTATGTGGCCGGATTCCTTCTGGCGTGGTGGATGGCGCTTTGGCTATCTCGCACAGCCCGCAGCCCGATCCCTGTAGCCAAAGTGGGCGACATGATGATGTGGATCATTGGTGGCGTGCTTGTCGGCGGTCGGCTTGGGTACGTCTTGTTCTATGACCCACAGCTCCTGATTGAGTTTGATGGTTCATTCCCATGGTGGCAGGTGCTGGCGATCCATCGTGGTGGCATGGCGAGCCACGGAGGCATGATTGGGGTCATTCTTGGTCTCTTGTGGTTTGCCAAGCGAAACAACATCCCACTGCTCCACCCACTTGATGTCGCCTCATTCATCTGCACCCCCGGCCTCTTTCTCGGTCGTCTTGCGAATTTCATCAATGGTGAACTCTGGGGTGAGGCTTGGGATGGTGAGGGAGAGGCGCCAGCTTGGACCGTGAAGTATCCAGAAGAGGTGCTGGTCAATCCGGGCGGTTTCAATCTTGAACCACTGCGTTCGCAGATTGGTGGCGACACTTCATTTCATCAACGGGTTGTCGTAGAAGCACAAAATGGCAACGAGTCGGTGATTGCCGTGCTGCAGCCACAACTAACAGCATTTTATCCCTCCCAATTGATTCAGGCGATCACAGATGGCCCACTGTTGTTGGCCGCGGTTGCACTTGTTTGGCTCCGCCCCAGAAAGCCGGGTGTCATCGGGGGAAGCTTCTTGATGTTCTACGGAGCGCTTCGGATGATCACGGAGTTCTACAGGCAGCCTGACGCGGGTGTCGCTCTCTTGGCTGGTCTGTCACGTGGACAACAACTTAGTTTGATTCAGATCGCGCTGGGGTTGGCCCTGTTGCTGTGGAGTGTTTCCAGGAACACCACGCCGATTGGCGGTTTGTTGCGACCGCACACCAACTGAATCCTCGACTTCTAGAGCGTGGGCACGTGTTCTGGAGAGGCCCATCCAGCCGAGAGTGATTCAAGCAATTGCTTCAGATTCAGGTGGCTTTCACTCTGTTGCTCGATTTCAGAGAGCATGTCGATGGTCATGCAACATTGTGTGCCGCATGTTTCATCACCATTGGCAAGACGTGCACGAAGGTGTTGCCCCAACATCCGAAGAAGTTGTCGAAAGCCCTCTCTGTTGGCAGCTTCCTTGCTTGCATTCTTGTTCTCAGCCAAGACAAGTTCTGCAAACTGTTCGACGAGGTCCACCATTGTTGGTCCGAGTTCTGCTTGCCACCGACCACGATCGGCTTCTTGAAGCATTGGTTCCAGTGTATTTGCCCAGATCGCCAACTCGTGTTTGACGGCCATCTGCAATCTTCCCGGAGATCCTTCCGACCACTGCAGCATCCACTGGATTTCCTGCTCATTGAGCTTGAAATCCTGTTCAGCCAACCACATTCGCATTGATTCCTCATCAAGGGTGCCGAACTGAACACGCTGGCATCGACTTCTGATGGTGGAAAGAAGCTTCTCAGGCCTCGATGTGATTAGAAAGATGAACGTTTCCGGCGGGGGTTCTTCCAGTGTTTTCAGGAGGATGTTTTGAGCAGTGCGATCAAGCAGCTCGGCCTCATCGAGAATAAACACCTTGCCGTTGCCACGTGTTGCCGTCCGGTATACAACCGCATCACGGTTCTTCCCATCACCCGTGCGTCCACCGATCATTCGTTCCCGAAGCAGGTCAAGCGGGATATTGAGTTGTTTACGTTCCCGTAGCGCTCTGTTGTCAGAGTGTGCCGCATCTTCCTTTCGAAGAAGGTGGAGATCTGGATGGCTGCCGGCGGCGAGCAGGAGCCCTGATTCTGAAGGTGCTTCACAATCAGGTTGTCCAAACTCTGTGGTTGCTCGTTCTGGGTCAAGCAGCACACGGGCGAGTTCCATGGCAACGGTTCGCTTTCCAACCCCAACAGGTCCGGAGAAAATCCAGGCGTGATGAAGGCGATCGCCACCCATGGCACTTTGAAGCGCTTGCTGAGGGTTGGCATGTCCATGAATTACAGCCATGAATCCGCTATTGCATCCTCAACGGTCGATTCCGTCAAGCAGAGATGTGCTAATTGGCCCCAAAGGGGCATTTGAGCATCTGCCCGAAGATTAGGCCTGAACAACATGGTTGATGGGTGGGATGCGGTATTGGTATGTAGATCAGGTTCAACACAGGAAAGGGCACAACATGATCATCTTCCTCCACACATCACAAGGCGGTGGATCAGGAAATCGTTGAAGTCGACACACAAATCCGAGTGAACCCCATAGTTGGGGTGCATTGGTGGTGGTTCGCACCCACCACACCAGGTGTTCTTCAATGTCCGCATACTCTTCCACTAACCGATTTCATCGTTCAGTCATTTTTGTTTTCTGGTGGGCGTCAAGCGTGAGCTCGATGGGGCTTGCATACCACCCGCTCGAATCAACCACCCCACACCCCAACGAGCAACACGTAAAGTCATGCAGCATAAACTATGGCATGACAGATGTTCCATGGGATGTAGTGCACGCGAAATAACACCACCCCCGCCATGCAGCAGCGGCGGTCAAATGTTCTTCATTTTAACCTACACGTGAGAAGCGCCATCAAGATGGGTTGGTGTGTGTCAAATCACCCAGGATTATTTTCTTCGTACCCTGCGGGGTGTTTGGTGTTCTGCTTGGAGATCAAGGAAGTATCCCATGGCAATACTGGATGCTCCTTGTCCTCGCAACGGGTCCACTGTTGCTGTTTCCGAAGTACGTCCGATCAAATCACGTTGTCCAATGTGCATTCCTCCTCTTTATGGCGGGGTGGACGGGGTTTCATCTGCAATCAGTGCCTCCACACCACCTCCTTCAGGCGATTGGTATTGGGCAGACTGATCAGGGCACACGTTTGGTTCGTGTCCGCGGAAGAGTTGGAGATGCCACCTCGTTGCCTGCCAGGATCATGCAAACATGCACACTTCATGTTGATGAGCTTGTTGATCCCGATACAGGCCCAGTCGAATGTACCGGGGTACTGCGACTCAACCTCAGGGGTGATCAAGCGTTTGCAACAGGGAAACGCATCGATGTCCAAGGATGGGTCTATCCACCACGAAACACAACCAATGCTCCAAATCGAACCGACATATCCAGACGACTATCACACTGTGGTCGGATGTTCATTCCCGACGCGTCATTGGTACGGCCGTTGCCCGCGCGATGTGTGATGGACCATTTCCACACCCTTCGGGGTCACATGCAGAAACAGGTGACGGACCGGGTGGTTTCGGGGATACGAAGTGAAGATGCAAGAGCCTGTATCGCTTTGATGATTACAGGTGTTCGTCAAGAATCATGGAGTCAGGTTGCCAAGCCGTTTCGACGCATAGGAGCCGCCCACCTGTTGGCGATTTCCGGTCTGCACCTGGCCTTGCTGGCGGGCGGTTGCGTGTTGCTTTTTCAATGTTGGGTGGGTGAATCGGCGTGGAGGGGCAGATTTGTCTTACTTGTAATCCTGCTCTATCTACTCGTCGTCCAGTGGAGGCCCCCAATACTCAGGGCCGGGTGCATGCTCGGGATGTACTCGTTGGGATTGTCATTTCGCCGGCGAGTATCGTCATGGGGCATGATCTCCGCCGCGTTTCTCGCGCTGCTTATTGTGCAGCCGGGCCAATTGTTCATGCCTGGATTTCAACTGAGCTTTCTTGTTGTAAGTGCACTGATTTTCGGTACACGCCGCGTGAATCTTCGTTCGATAGGCGGTGACCAGCAGTTCAGCCCGGGGTGGTGTCGCAGGATGATGAGAACATTTGCGAGTGCGTGGAATGTTTCGCTTATCGCGTGGCTGATTTCAACCCCGGTCGTCATGTACCACTTCGAGATGTGCAGTCCATATGGCGTACTTGCAAGCGTAGTCCTGCTTTTTCCAACGGCGTTGATTTTGTACCTTTCGTATATGCGACTTCTTGTCGGATGGGCATGTCCACCGCTGGACGATGTGCTGCGGTACCTCTTGGAATGGATATGTGGGATTGTTATTGCAACAGTTAACTGCATCGACAGGATTCCCGGAAGTTCGTTCGAAACAGAATCCCCACCACTCTGGCTTGTGGCCTTGTTGATCGCAGGCGTCACGTGTTGGATGCAGTTTGGTGCGCGTAATACAATTTGGGCACTCCGCCAGCACTTGGTTCGACTCAAATCCTTCAAAAGGATTCATGCCACCAGTCGGCATGACCCATCCGACACGTCGGAGTAAATCTCGGTTTGTCTTGTAGCGTCTGGGTTTGAATTCGATGATTCAGTCACGCATCAGACCCAAGGAGTCATACCATGTCAGACCTGTCCAACCCGTGGATACCGTTGAAATCACTGATCGTGGTTCCAGTCCTCGTCGCAGCCCAGTCAGCTGGCGGTGGCGGAGGGTGCAACAGCGGATCAACGATCGAAATAAGCGTGGATACACCCTGTTGCTCAGACCCCGCCTCTGCGAAACACGCTGACATTCTTCTTGAATACGTGACCTGGTCCGACGGTACCGTCATCGACGAGTTTGTCTTTGCTTCGGATATTTATGATGTTGAATATGAGGGCCCGGTCAACAAGTTCCGTGTCATCACCGGACCCGACAGTGAAACAGGGAGCCCCGGCGTATTCGGGATAGAAGATTGTGATGGGAACGATTCATCAGTCAGCAGCGACGATCGAACGATCTTTGCACAACACATGCTTGACGCGTTCAACCACCGAAACCTGAATGCCTATGTGGACCTCCGGGCCAATGCGCACTATGCGTACACCATTGAATTTGAAGAGCCACTTCGGGACAACAGTCCGTTTGAAGATGAGGTGGGTGAACTTCTCGTATTTGAAGTTGCGGGCAACAGTATGGTCCAACTTCAAGCCCTTGATGAGCTTGGTAACGCTGTCGGTTCAGCGATCACCGTTGGCGGCAATGATTGGAAGCGGGTTTCGCCTGAACGAATCTATGTGGGCAGGTATTCGAACAACGGATCCCCACGCTGTGGAAGCTTTGAGTACAAGGCGACCGGGGTTGACTTGACGGATCTAGGGGTCAATACACTCTCATCAATTCGCGTGAGCAGACCAACCAACGTCGGGTGCAGTGATGTTCGAGCCGACACCCGACTTGTCGGCGTAAAGACATCAGTCGTGCCAACAGCCGCCATGGTCTTCGATTGAATCCACGTTGGTCATTTGCCTTCTTTGGCAGCCTTGAAAACGGCGCCAAGAATGTCATGACCCTCGAGAGTGGTTCGGCTGACATTGCGACCATTGACGAACAACGCAGGAGGACCACGGAAGCGCATGGTTCGCCCGATGGATACATCCTCAGCAACCATAGCGCTTGCTTCAGGACTTTCCAGTGCCTCCATGAACACGGTTGGATCAAGCCCAACCTCAATCGCTCCAGCCAGAAGATCCTGCTCACCACTGACACTCGGGCCGTTGTCCAAAAGCCACACGTGATACTGTTCAGCCCCCTCCTGGCCACCGACAATGAAGGCGGCTTTCGCGGCAAGAGCGGTACGGCATGCCATGGGATATTTCACGATTGCTGCGTCAACCGCCGGATTGCATTCATTTGCGATGGGGTAGACCCGGTATGAAAGTTTGGTTTCCGGATATTCATCCCGCATGCGATCAAGATCAACCTCCATCTTTGCCAGGTAGTCGGAGGAATATTCCACCCACACGACTGCTTCAAGATCAGACTCATCCGGTCCGAAGGTCAGCACATGTTCTGCGTCGGGTATGTCTCGCCGCCTCCCCTCCTGCCAGTCGAGCAGATATTTTCCAGCCGCATCCGGCGGTTGCTGGATACTCCCATCATTTGTTCCGTCAGCTATTGCCGTCGCAATGCGGCCGACCGTTGAAGAGAGACTGGATGGGATTGAATACCACTTCAGTTCAACACCGTTGATGAAGATCATCGGCGTAAAGAAGATTCCAAGTTCCTTTGCTTCTTCGACATCTTCAAGCACAAGAGTTCGGACATCCTCGCTCCGCATGAACTGGTTGAACTGAACCGGATCAACTCCGTACTTGGCAACCTCCGCAACCAACGCTCGATGATCGATCCGCCCTTTCTGGGCGAACATCCAGCGGTGGATTCCCCAGAACGCGTCGTTGCCACCAAGTATGCCCGCGGCTTCAGCGCCCCAAGCGGCCTGGCAGGCCACCCTGTGCTTGTTGGTGGTCATGTATGGGTTGCAATCCGTGCTGAAAGGGAAATGTTTGACGCTCAGGGAGACATCATCCCGCTGTTCAAGGATCTTCATGATCTGCTCTTCATATCGGTAGCAGTCGGGGCACTGGTAGTCAGAAATTATGACGACCTTTACAGGGGCATCCTTAGGACCGAGCAAGTACCGACCCCGGAAATCGGCGGTAACAACGGTTGTCTCTTCCAATGCTTTTTGCGCATCCTGAGTTTCATTCGAACTACTACCAGTCGTATCCGGCTTCGTGGCGGCGTTCCTTGCAGCGTTGATGGCCGCTTGTGCCATCTGGTCAACCTGTTCATTTTCGACCTTTGCGCCCTCGACCAATGCGGCAACTTGTCGCTGTGACTGTGTCACGGCAATCACAGCTGTTATGAGCATGATTGAAAAAGCAAGTGACATCGATGCGTTGAATGACCGATCCGCTTTCTGTCGAGGAGACAATTCCACAATGGCCCAAAAGGCGATGTTCGCGATATGTGAAGCGATGCAGTATTCACAAAACGAATCCATGGAGACCATGACCACAAGAAATCCAAAGGAGCAGAGGACGCCCAATCTTGCAATCCATCGAAGCCCATTGGGTATTCCGTGAAAGGCCTGCATGCACCAGGGGACAATCATGCCAAGGAAGTAGGCGAGTCCCAGATAGGACACCGGCCACTGGAGCACCGGAATACGGCCCCAAGCCGTCCCAGTGACAACACCGCAACCACTCTCGGGGCCGCAGCCGGGAAGGGTGGGAATGATGCCCAGCTGCTTCAGAGCCAACATGCCGCTCGCGATCGACGCAATCAAAAGGAGGATCAAGCCAGCTACCCAAAGCGGGCGGCTTTGAGTCGGGGTCTCATTCTGTGCCGGTTGCTGCTTTTTCTGGTCTGTCTTGACTACCCGTGCCATTCAATCCAACTCCTTGTCGTTGCGGACCCCGCCGTGCAGGGTAAACGTCCAAATCGAACTCACATTGTGTCGGGTGCATCGATTCCAAGCAGATCAAGCCCATCAGCCAGAACACGCCGGGTCAGATCGCATAATCGCACTCGAGCACTCTGTATCGACTTTTCCGGTGCTTGCCGAACGGGACATTGCTGGTAGAACCCGTTGAAATCTTCGGAAAGCTCATGGAGAAAGGCGCATATTCTGTGTGGCTCAAGGTGTATCGATGCACCTTCAACCGCATCCCCCCACTGCATCAGGCGAAGCGCAAGGGCTCGTTCAGCGGGTTCATCGAGGAGAAACGGTGCTTCAACCCATTCTTCCCGATTCAAATCCACCTTTCGCAGTATCGAGCACATGCGTGCATGGGCGTATTGCAGATATGGGCCAGTATCTCCTTCGAAGGCGATCATCCGGTCCATATCGAATACGTAATCACGAACCAGGTCGTTGCTCAAATCAGCGTATTTCACCGCCCCGATGCCAACAGCGCGTCCAATGGCATCAAGCGTCTTCTTGTCCAGATCGCGAGTTGGCGACCGCTCATCTTCTGATCTTCGGTGTACCTCAGCTCGCCCACGATCGATGGCCTCACCAAGCAGGGAAGCAAGGGTCACATTTTCACCACTGCGTGTCTTGAGAGGTTTCTTGTCAGCGCCGAGAACCGAACCAAACGGGATGTGCACCATGTCAACATCGTGTCCATCAGGGGTCGTCCCCCAGCCAGCAAGACGTGCAGCATCGAAGACATCACGGAAATGATCACGCTGCCTCGCATCAACCACATAGATCAAACGATCTGCATTTTCGTGCACCACCCGATTACGCACAGCGGCAAGATCTGTCGTGGCGTAGAGAAAGCCACCATCTGATTTCCTGATCAACATTGGTCGGTCGCGGCCATCGAATCGGACAACCAGCGCCCCCGCATCCTCCGACGCCATCCCGCCGGATTCGAAGGCGTCAACGACTTCAGGCAGATGCTTTCGGTAGAAGGATTCTCCGCGGTTGTTTGAAGCATCCATGGATACATTCAGGAGATCCAGTGATTCGTATACAGCCCGCATCGTGCATTCGATGAGTTTTTCCCACGCGGCAACCAGATCCGGATCACCTTGCTGCAGTTGGACCAGTGTTTCACCGGCAGCGGCTCGAGAAGCTCGGGCGTCTTCATCAACAACATTCATTTCCGCAACTCGATGCGGCCCGATCCGTCGCTCTTCAACAATGGCCATGCCGCGATCATCACTGCGAGCCGACGCTTGTGCAGCACGGTATGCCGCATCGAGATCCGTGAGATCAAGGGAATCCAAATCAACCCCATCATCAAGAAGTCGTCGCAGCACCATGGCGATGGGCAGTCCCCAGTCACCAAGATGGTTTTCTCTCAAGACGGTTCGGCCCCGGCGTTCAAGTATCCGACCCAACGCGTCTCCAATGATCGTTGAACGAAGGTGCCCCACGTGCATCTGTTTTGCGACATTGACACCACACAAGTCAATGACGACGGGATGAAGGTCGTGCTCCATGCTGATGCCGAGGCCATCGCCGGACATTGCTTCAAGTGTTGCGATCAACGCGTTTGTCTTGAGGCGGATATTGATGAATCCGGGTCCGGCGATATCTGGTGGTTCGGCAATGGCGGAAACATCAAGTGCATCGACAAGTTGTTGGGCCAGATCACGTGGCGGCGTCCCCGTCTTTTTCCCGAGCCCCATAGCCGCGTTCACCTGAAAGTCCCCAAACTCGGGGTTTCGAGATGCTCGAATGACAGGGTCCGTTCCGGAATATTCGTCGCCAAGCACGTTCACGATGGCGTCGGCGAAGAGGCCATGCAATGCCGCGACGGGGTGTGAGTGTGTTGTTTCCAAGGTGCGTTTCCCGTCAGTCGAACAAGCGATCAACCAGTTCAACGATGCCTCGTCCACCAGTAGCGACCGTTTCAAGGATGTCGCGGCCTGTTGAAATGTCCACCAGGGTGCGGACCAACTCCGCTTCACCGGCATGGTCCGCCTTGTTGACGACAAAGACATCCGCAATTTCAAGAATGCCGGCCTTGTCCATCTGAACGGCATCACCCATGCCCGGCACGACTACGACAACCGTGGTGTCAACATGCTCACGGATGGCGACATCACTTTGTCCGGCGCCGACGGTTTCAACGATGACATCATCAAATCCGGCGCCACCGATGAGCTCAAGCATGCCTCCAAGCGTGTCATAGTCTTCTCCGACAACAGCCAGACTCCGGTAGAAGACATTTTCGTCAACGGTATTGAAGTCGACGCGCAGTCGATCTCCGAGCAGAGCCCCGCTTGAAATGGGGCTCATGGGATCGAATGCGATGACGGCAAGCTTTCGTCCACGAGCGACAAGTTCAGCCGCCATGCATGCCACCAATGTTGATTTTCCAGCTCCAGGTGATCCGGTCAACCCGATAATCCGGCTCGGGCGCTTTCGCGGTGCGTCTTCAACGGATCGTCCAAGTTCAAGTTCGCTGATGTGTCGAGCGAGTGTGGCTGATGGATGATTTCCCGGCAGTGCACCATATGGCTTGGTGCTGGATCGTACGCATTCAACGATCTCCTGCATGCTCGTTCCGGTATGGAAGACCTGCTGAACCCCACAGTCGTACATGGACTGCACATCTTCCTGGGGGATGATGCCGCCAACGTGCAGTTGCATGTCCGAGCGTCCCACGTTGTTGCATTCTTCAATCAGTTTTGGAATCAGCACCAGATGTGAGTTGCTCATCATCGAAGCGGCAACACAGTCCACATCCTCGTCCCGAGCGCTGATTGCGAGGCTGCGTGGCGTCTGCCAGAGTCCGGAGTAGACCACGTGGATTCCGCTGTCTCGCATAGCTCGGGCAATGAGCTTGACCCCGCGGTCATGGCCATCCAGCCCCATCTTTCCCAGAAGGACGCGTGGCCGGTGGTCCAGATCGCTGCAGCGATCGACTTTTTCCAGGCGGGTCGTAGGCTCTGTGGTCGGGTTCGGCATAGTTGAAATCGGAGTGCCATGATACCTCTGTATCCGCCTTCTGGCTGGCTCTGGAGGTACCATGCGGCCTGATGCCACCAAGAGATGAGATCACTACGGGCCCAACAAGCCCGGCTTCCACCTCTTCCGCTGTCACAGAGCTGGCGCGGGACATGAAACTCTTCGACATCACCATGGTGGGTGTCGGGGCCATGATCGGGGCTGGAATCTTCGCATTGACCGGAATTGCAGCCGGGAAAGCAGGCCCAGCTCTGCTGTTGGCCTTCTGTCTGAATGGTGTTCTGACCTTCTGTACCGCCATGGTCTACGCCGAAGTAGGCAGCGCCATTCCTGCTGCCGGAGGCGGATACCTCTGGGCGAGATTCGGATTGCCCGGCCCATGTGCATTTCTCGCCGGCTGGATGGACTGGCTTGCCCATGCGGTCGCTGGTTCGCTGTACGCCGTCATCTTTGGGGCATATACCGTCTGGGGCCTCCAGGTGATCTTCAACCTTGGCGTGGCTCCCACGGGGGCACACGCAGGGGATCTTGGCACGTTGTTTGGAATACCGGCGTGGCCGATTGCAAAAGCATTGACCGTCTTCATCTGCGTGGGTTTCATCTACATCAACTATCGCGGATCGAGTGAAACCGGCAAAGCAGGAAACATCATCACCGTGGCCAAGGTGGTCGTCATTGGCATCTTCATTGTTTCCGGCTTGATCGCCATGATGCAGGGAAGCGGACAAATCGCTGCAGGTGACCCAACCATCGGCGATCGGTTCATGCCGTTCATGCCAGAGGGATTCAGTGGTGTCCTGGTGGCGATGGGTCTGACGTTCATTGCCTTTGAGGGCTACGAAATCATCGTGCAGGCAGGTGAAGAAGTCGAGAATCCACGGCGAAACATTCCCAAGGCCATTTTTCTTTCCTTGGTCATCGTCATCCCCATCTACATTCTTGTGGCCATCGTTTCACTTGGCGCACTGTCGATACCCGAGTCCGTTCTGGCTGAACAGATGGCCACGGATACGCCCTGGCGAGCAGCAGACACATGGCGATACCTTGCTGGGCTTGGCGAAACAGGCGTGGCGGTTGCAGCCAACTCCTTCATGCCATGGGGCACGGGGGCCATTTTGCTCGTCATCGGAGCCCTGTTATCCACGATGAGCGCGCTCAACGCGACCACATTCAGTTCGACTCGAGTGAGTTTTGCCATGGGCCGCGATCACTACCTGCCGGACGCGATGGCCACAATCAGCCCCAAGACCAAGACGCCGGTCTTCGCGTTGTTGGCAAGTGGCGTGCTCATCACGCTGGTTGCCGTACTGCTTCCGGTTGAGGAAGTTGCCGCGGCGACCTGTGTGATGTTCCTTCTGGTCTTTGCAGCGGTGAACATCGCCTCAATCACCATTCGTAGAAAGTATGGTGACAAGCTCAACTATGGATACATCGTTCCGGGGTATCCCATCGTTCCGATCGTCGCTGCTGTCGGCCAACTGGCCATCGCTGGATTCCTGTTCTATTACGAGCCGATGTCGCTGGCGATAACCGGCGGATGGGTTGGCATTGGCTTGCTGATCTACTACCTCTACTCACGGCGGCAGGAGCACGAATATCGTGCATCAGCCGTTTTGTTCGAGCAAAGTGCGCCAGCAGACGCCTCTGCGCAACAGCTGCTTATTCCGGTGGCCAATCCAGCCACGACGGAACCGTTGATGCAGTTGGCGTCCAGGTTGGCAACAATCGATTCAACGAGAGTCACCGCACTG
Source organism: Phycisphaerales bacterium (assembly GCA_029243925.1). Classification (GTDB taxonomy): domain Bacteria; phylum Planctomycetota; class Phycisphaerae; order Phycisphaerales; family SM1A02; genus SP202. The sequence goes on along the minus strand of JAQWRC010000114.1, from coordinate 7,579 downwards.
CATGTCGTTGGGCTTCCAGAACAGTTGCCGTACGCATCGGCCGCACCGTTCACCACAGAGGGGCGTCGCGTTGTGGACCTCGCCCTGGGACAGGCGCATGAACTCGGCCTTCAAGCCGACGGCCTGGTGCGGTTGAGCAGAAGCCCCGGGCAGTCGATCGTTGAAACGATTCATGAGCGGAAAATCTCAACACTCCTCATGGGCTGGGGCGGTCCACGGCGTTCCCGTTCAATGCGATCCATCATGATCGGAACAGAAATCGATCACGTGTTGAGAAAGGCCGATGCCAACACGATCGTTCTTCGTGGCACACTTCCCGATGCACCAAAGAAGATCATGATCCCGGCCGCGAATCCAAAGCAGTCCAAGTACGCTGTTGCTGTTGCGGAAGCACTTGCTGGACCCGGCTCGGTCATTGAACTTGTGCACATCGTTCGCAATGAACGGGACGCAGAAAGTTCAAAACGTGCACTGATGGGTTCCATGTTTGGAGAAGAGATGGCTGATTTGCCCAGCGTCTATACAGAACGCAAGCGGATCGAGGTCACGGTTCGTACGGTAGTCAGCACACATGTCATCCCCGCGATTGTCGAAGCGATTCAACTTGCGGACATGGTGATTCTGGGTGCAGCCAGGGAAACATGGTGGCAACGTCGATCGTTTACAGCACTGCACGCAGCCGTCGCCAAACGATATGACGGGCCGCTTCTACTGGTCAAGCTTCGAACCGGCGTGGCAAGATTCGCCACCCAGCAGGTTGTTGACTTCTTCATGTCAAAGGAGCCTGAAGCATGAGTGTTTCCGATCTTCAGAAACTTGGCTTGTTGCGTCCAGAATCAGAGTGGGGAGCACAGGGCGTCGGCCGCAGTGCATATCCCATTCGCACCGGGGCGCTGGCACTGGTCGGAGTATGCGGCTGCGTTGCGATGGCGCTTGGTGGCGGTACGTTGTGGACGTGGCTGGGACTGATTGGATTTCTTGTTGCGCTGCTGATATTCGTCTGGGTGAACATACATGCAGTCATCGACGAAACGCCATCCGTTCACGCTTCCTCCGAAGAAGAATGATCAGAAGTTCCAGGTGCAGCGAAGTCCCCAGATCCAGGTGTCGCTGACACCATCAGATTCACCGCTGGAGAAGTACTGGATATTCGGACCGAACTGCATGGTCCTGGTTGCTTGAATGCGCCAGAATGCTTCGACGATTGTTTCCCAGCTGTCCCCACCTTGTGTTCCCGAGTTGGCCAGATCGGTCAGCGTGATTCCAAGCCCAATGCCATCCGCCTTGCGTCCCATGATGCCATTGAGCACGCACCCGCCGGACCAGCACATCGTTGCGGGTGCCGCGCCATCTTCAGCCCACCCCCACCGGAGGAAGCCGACGAGCCCGCCACCAAGCTCCTGATCGAAGCTGATGCCTACCCCCCATCCATCGTCGTCGTAGTCGATGTCGTTGTTGGAGTACCACACAAATCCCCGGTAGTGACCCTGCAGGGCTTCATCACTTATGGTCAGGTCTGGTGTCCAGCCAAACTGCGCCATTGAGAACAGCTTCCCCTCATCGAGTTTTTCGAATCCCGACGCACGTCCGGATGACAGTGCATTCATCGTGCCTGCTCGCACATATGTCTTTTTGTCGAAGTTCCAATTCCCGACAACGCCGGCACCATACGAGGCATACGGAACCGCAGTGTTGTTTGTCAGCTGTGCAGCGAGAAACTGATCAGCAGGATTCTGCGCACCCTTGTTGAGATCGAAGAAGTTGGCGTAATACAGTTTGCCGATGTTGAGCGTAAGCTTCTCATCGAAGAACTCCTGGCGCCACCAGAGCTTCTTCAGGCTCAATCGCCCCCCGGTGAGTACGTTGTTCAGAAAATAGGGCGAACCCACCGCTTCCTCGATGAACGGGGTGGTTGGAGTTCCAAGCCCGCTGTTTCCCTGGATGTTGTAGACAAAGTGCCCACTGGGATCATCGGCGGTGATGTCAACCGGCATTGCGCCATTGATGTTCGTATAGATGTAGGAGTAGCCATGATCACTGTCCGGCAGCACGTTGGTTGCGTGTTGATAGGTATAGATCATCTGTGGCATGAAGGAAAAGTTCAGTTTCGCAGCCAGCGATCGAACAAACATCGTGCCCTGTTCAAGAAATGCGAACGGGTCCTGATCGGGTGGAAAGAGATAGTCCTTTGGCGCCATTTGCACCGGAGCTTGATCGCTGTACAGGGCCGCATCGGTATCACCGATTGGGGGTTTGTTGTTGTCTGGGTCCACGATGACAAGTGGCCCACTGTTACTAAAGTGGTATGAACGCGGATACGGGGAGTGCACGGTGCTGGATGCCGGAGGCGCAGCGGCCGGAGTGTCTGCTTCTGGTTCAGCGTCCTGACCGGCGAAGGCGAAGCCTGCGCAGACCACTGACGTCAGGAGCGGGATATGAAGGTGAACTTGCACAAGATCATCCGGTCAATCGATGGGGTCACGAAGCACGATGGTGCAATCCAGAAGTGAATGCAGTTGTTCTGCGCTCAGCGAGCCAACAGAGTTGCACCGATCGGTAAGTTCAGTTGGGTCGTTCATGGCGAGTGCGCCGAGCAACGCGGACTTGTAGTCCAGGATGTGCTCAAGATCGCACGTTGTGTTTCGCGCGTGTCCTGATGGATACATGACAAATCCGCTGTCAAGCAATCGCCCATCCTGGAGTTCGATTCGCAGTGAGGTCGGGATTCCATCCGGGTAGCGATCATCATATTCCGCACCCCCATGCTCGAACTCGATGCATCCCATCAGTCGACGCGTCTCTTCGTTCACGATGGCCTCTCGACCATAGTCCACTGGAGCAAGCATGAGCGTTGTCCACCACGCATCGTTCCCATCGGCGATGGAGCCGCCTCCATTCGTTGCAGCAAGCTCATACGCCTTGCGCAGCATGGTTGAAACGATGTAGACCATCGAGTGATCAGCTGATTGTCTTGTGTGCGGATCACGCTTGGCGGGATCTCCGATGATTCCATACGCAGGTTCATACGCAGTGATGTGAATGCGTTTGAGTTGCTCGGGAGATTCGAGAATCTCCGGGTTGGCTGAGAGAAGGTCGATCAAACCTTGCAGCGCCCCAGCAGATTGATGCTCATAGAGCCCGAGCTTGAAGTGCATGCCCATGACGGCAAAGTCACTGCCACTGTGGGCGAGGACGAGATCAAATGGGCTGTCACCGTCAGTCGGCTCAAACTGCCTCCAGATGGCTTCGGGGTTTCGGAAGATGTCGGCTGGTCCGACGAATCCACGCATGGATCGTCGCATGGACAGAATGGCGACTTCGGTGCTGATCGCGGCAGACGCACCCTTTGAATCGGAAAGCTGGTGGCCAGCTCGGATTGCCCGCCACGGTGTGTAGTGTGCGACGACCATGCCGATTGCGGATTCGATCTGCTCCGGAGTTGCACCAAGCATTGCACCATAGACGGCAGCGGAAGCGATGGCGCCATGAACGACATGATCGATCTTGTAGGTCTTCAATGAAAAGACTTCAGCCAGACGTCCCCGAATTTCATCCAGGCAGACCATTCCACGCAACGCTGCCGATCCATCAAGATTCATGATCTGGGCGGCAGCGACGGGAACGGCGTAGAAATCGTTGTGTCCAAACTCGCCAGCCGTGTGTCCAAGCTTGGGGTTGAATCCGAAGTTTGTTCCGTTGCTGTCCCATTCACGAACCGCCGACGCGTTGGCGGCAATTGCTTTTTCGGGGGACACGCGTTCCATCGAACCGAAGCATCGTGCTCCGTGTGCATCGGGATAGGTCAGCGCCTCTTCACGCAGCACCGTTGGCGCGTTGGTTCGGCACGCCAACGCGGAGAGTCCACACAGTACGCTGTCCGTAAAGAACATGGTTGTTCGATGGAGGACATCGTCTGCCGGCTCACCGATTCTTGATGCCATGAAATCGCAGGCGAACTGCGCAATTCCGAGTGCTTGATTTGAGTTGCGCGGCAGCGTGATGTGGGTATCGGTATCAGTCAATGTCATGGGGGGTCCGGTTCAGGGGTTGAGAAATCGCTCGACGTGGTCGACCTCTTCAGCTCCACCGAGAATCACAGGCGTTCTCTGATGCAGGCTCTCTGGAACAATGTCGAGAATGCGGCGACCGCGTGCAATGGCGCGGCCCCCAGCTTCTTCGATGACCATGGCCATCGGGTTGGCTTCATAGAGCAGTCGTAGCTTGCCCTCTGCCCGGTCGTTGGTTGGTGGATAGAGGAATACGCCGCCCTTGAGGAGCGTCCGGTGCACATCCGCAACCATTGAACCGATGTATCGGCTCGTGTAGTTCGTTTCATGCGCCCAAGCGAGATACTCGCGGATATCCTGGGGGAATCGTTGCGTGTATGCCTCGTTGATGGAGTAGATCTTCGTACCGTCGGGGATTTTGAGCTTTGATTTGACGAGCACGTACGCGCCGATGGACTGATCCAGTACGAACATGTCGACCCCGTTGCCCGTCGTCAGCACGAAGACGGTCGAAGAGCCGTAGAGAACGTATCCGGCAGCAACCTGACGGGCGCCCTTGCGCAACACCGCCTGCTCTCCACCGGTGGCGTGACCATCTTCAAGCCTGATGATGCTGAAGATCGTGCCCACTCCGACCGAGAAATCGAGATTTGATGAACCATCAAGCGGGTCGAAGAGAACGGCGTATCGGCCGCCATCAGCGTGCGTTCGAAGCACGGTTGGCTCCTCATCCTCTTCCGAGACGAGTGCACCGATGTTTGCACGAGCACCAAGGCAGGCTTTGATGATCTCATTGGCAATGACATCAAGTTTCTGCTGCTGCTCTTCGTGGACATTGCGGTTGTCCCCAAAGTCACCGAGCACGTCATCGATTCGGGCTCGGCGCACCTTGTTGGCAATGGTTTTAGTGGCCAGGGCAATGGCCGAGAGGATCCAGGAAAAATCACCTGTTGCTCCCGGGTATCGTCGCTCCTCAGCCAGAATGTGACTTTGCAGAGAGGTCAGGTTGTCGCCGGCAAGTTCAGGGATTGGGTTTGTATCAGGCATGATGTTCTGCAGGCCTCGGTAGCGGGACAGGTCGTAGGGCATCGGCTAGGATGCGACGTCCCCGACCCGGTCTCCGGGAAGAGGATTGTAGCGAACGACCCCCAAGATCACCCCGCAATGGCCATTGCCGCCCACGGAGTACTGCACATGTCCGGTGCCGTCATTCTTTCCGCCAAACGAACCCCGATCGGCCGATTTTTCGGCAGTTACAGCCGCGTGCCGAGCCCTCAGCTGGGAGCCTGGGCACTGGAGGCTGCCCTCAGCGCCGCCCCCGGTGCAGCGGATCATGTTGATGAATGCATCATGGGTTGCGTACTTCAGGCCAGTCTGGGGCAGAATCCTGCACGCCAGGCCGGACTGAAAGCTGGCCTGCCCGAATCGCTGAGTGCGCAGACGATCAACAAGGTCTGTGGAAGCGGTCTGCAAGCGGTCATGCTTGCGGATCAGTCGATTCGAGCCGGCGACAACCACATCGTGGTGGCCGGAGGCTTTGAAAACATGACTCAAGCCCCTCACCTTGCCAGTGTTCGAAGTGGCGTGAAGTTTGGTGACGCTTCCCTGGTTGATCACATGGCCCACGATGGACTGACGTGTGCATTTGAAGATTGGGGAATGGGGTTCGCCGCCGAGCACATTGCGGCCAAGCACGGGATCACTCGTGAGGAGCAAGATCGATTTTCCGCCCAATCCCATCAGCGGGCTGCAGCCGCGACCGAGGCAGGTTGGTTTGGTGATGAGATCGTGTCCCTTGAGGCATCTGCCATCAAGCAGAAGCAGGACATCACGCAGGATGAAGGCATACGAGCCGATACCACAGCTGAAGGTCTCGCGAAGCTTCGACCCTCCTTTACCAAGGACGGTGTTGTCACCGCTGGAAACGCATCGCAGATCAGTGACGGTGCAGCGGCACTGGTCATTGCCTCTGCCGAGAAGGCGGCAGAACTGGGCCTGGAGCCACTGGCTCGAATCATCGGTTCCAACACGACTGGAGTTGCGCCCAAGGAGATCTTTGACGCTCCTGCACAAGGGATCGCAGCTCTGCTTGCACGACATGATCTGACTGTCGATGACATTGATCTCTTTGAACTCAACGAGGCATTCGCTGCTCAAGCGCTTGCGAACATAGGCGAGTTGGGCCTCAGTGAAGACAAGGTGAACATTTGTGGCGGAGGGATGGCCTTGGGTCACCCGATCGGTGCGTCTGGCGCCCGTGTCCTGACTACGTTGGTTCACCAGATGCGTCGGACCGGCGCCAAGCGAGGCATTGCGAGTTTGTGTCTTGGCGGCGGCAACGCGGTTTCGATGTTGATTGAATGTTGAGCCGGTGAAGGGCCGTTCACTGCTGCAGCGATTTGGACCCGGGCTGCTGATTGCCGCAACCGGCGTTGGCGCGGGGGATCTTGCGACAGCCGGATTTGCCGGTTCAAAGCTTGGCATGACTGTTCTGTGGGCGATCGTCATCGGCGCACTGATGAAATTCGTGCTGAATGAAGGGCTGGCGCGATGGCAGTTGGCCACGGGTACAACATTGCTTGAAGGCGTTTCACGGCACGTTGGGCGTTGGGCTCTTCTGATCTTTCTGTTGTATCTGCTGCCGTTCACGTTTGTCGTCGGCGGAGCATTGATCGCGGCAACTGGAGTTGCAACACATTCCATCGTGGGCTGGCCCGGTGATCCAGAGGTGGCCACCTTGCTCTGGGGCGGAGTCGGGAGCGCGATCGCAACCATACTTGTGCTGTTTGGAAGCTTCAGACTGTTTGAACGCGTCATGGCGTGTGGAATCGTGATCATGTTCGTCACGGTATGCCTGACTGCGCTGCTTCTTGGCCCGGACTGGGCAGCGGCGGCACGCGGACTTGCTCCCAGTTCCCCCGGCGCAGGTGAACCCTTTGATTGGACGATCGCTTTGATTGGTGGTGTTGGTGGCACGGTGACCGTGCTGTGCTATGGATACTGGATGCGGCAGTCGGGACGGTCTGACCTGCAATCACTTCCGACCTGTCGAGTGGACCTGTTGGTTGCGTATGCGTTCACCGCACTCTTTGGCATTGCAATGCTGGTGATCGCAAGCGGAGTCGAGATTGAGGGCAAGGGCACCGGGCTGCTGCTTGCGTTGTCCAATCAACTCCACGTCGCGCTCGGACCCGCTGGCGCCATCGTGTTTCTGGTTGGCGCATGGGCAGCCATTGTCAGCAGTCTGTTGGGCGTGTGGCAGTCGATCCCCCTGCTGTTCGCCGATGCAACACGTTCGCTTTGGGGGCTTCCGCCGATTTCTGCGGACCGACTTGGTTCAACATGGCTGTATCGCGGATTTCTGCTGGTGTTGGCTACGGTCCCGATGCTGCAGGCGGGCATTGGCTTTGCATCGGTGCAGAAGGCATACGCAATGCTTGGCGCGTTCTTTCTCCCGATGCTTGCACTTGCATTGCTTGTGCTCAATGGTCGACGACTGTTGGTTGGCGCACAAAACAACCGTCCGTGGACGGTTGTTTCGTTGTTTGGAATTCTTGCATTCTTCGCCTGGG
>JAQWRC010000105.1 GCA_029243925.1 Phycisphaerales bacterium | reverse complement strand
GGCGTATCCACGACGCGTTTGGATCCGTATTTGGCTTGCAGATCCTTGGTGACTCTGAAGACGCCGCCATTGACACCGATGTCTTCGCCCATCAGGCAGACGGCGTGATCACGCTCCATGCATTGGTCCATGGCGAGATTCAGAGCTTCGACCATCGTGCGTTCCGGCATTACTCGACCCCCCGATCATCGAGGCGCTTGAGGTATGCCTGTTTCTGGGCTTCAAGTTCCGGCGACAGCTGGCCGTAGATGTGGTCGAATATTTCTCGTGGTTTGGCGATTGCCGTATCGCGGAACTGCTGTCGAGCTTCGAGTACTTCGGCATCGCATTCGGACCGCACCTGCTCAAGTCCCGCTTCATCGATGAGGCCTTTTGATTTCAAATAGACCTCGAAGCGATGGATTGGACAGCGTGCATTCCATGGTTCGACCAGTGCCTCGTCGCGGTAGACGGTCGGGTCGTCGGCAGTGGTGTGCAGGCTCATTCTGAACGTGACCGCTTCAATGAGCGTGGGCCCGCCGCCCGCTCGTGCCCGCTGGGCAGCTTCATCGACGGCGACCGTCATGGCAAGAATGTCGTTGCCGTCGACACGGATGCTTGGAACGCCGTACCCAAGTCCTCGAACGGCGAGGGAGTCTGTTGCCGATTGCTTGGCCAGCGGCGTGGAAATTGCCCACCCATTATTCTCGCAGACGAAGACAACCGGAGCAGCGTTCACCGCCGCAAAGTTCAGAGCTTCTGATACGGCGCCTTGGGAGAATGCACCGTCGCCGAAGTTCACCACCATGCAGTGGGACTTATCCTGGTAGTTCATGCCCATGGCGATACCCACCGCCGGCAGAACGTGTGAGCCGATCACGATGGAGAAAGGCAGATCGTTGACACCGGGTGGTGGCGGGAACCCTTCGTGGTAGCCAGCCCACAGCTTGAAGAGATGATCCATCGGCCACCCGCGCCAGATCTGAGCGCCGAATGAACGGTAGGAGGGGCTGTACCAATCGTGTTCGGTTAGCGGAATGACCTGGCCGAGTTGGCAGGCCTCCTGACCGAGGTTGGGGGCAAAGGTGCCCATCTCGCCTTGCCGCTGCATGGTCAGCATGCGTTGATCGAATGTGCGGGTGAGTACCAGGCCGCGGTGCATCTTCAGGAGTGTCGCGTCGTCTAGAGCTGGTTCGAGCCCTTCGCGTATCTGGCCATGCTCATCGAGGATCTGCAGCACTTCGATGTGGCCAGGATCTATTGGAGTGGTGTCCATGGTGCTGGCCTGTGTCGGTGAAGTGTCTGCGACCTTGGGGGGCGAGGTGGAGTCGTCTTTGCGTTGGTCATCGTGGCTGGCAGTCATAGGGAGGCCCCATCATACACCCCGCAGATCATTCCTCGGAAAGCCGCTTCATGTCTTCAAATGTGTTCTGGCAGTCATCGCAGTATTGGATTGTTCGGCACCGTGTCGGCCCGAAGGGGCTTTCAAGCCGCGTATTGGCTGACCCGCACCACGGGCAGGGGATGGCCGAGGTTCGCAATGGTGTCGTTCCGTCGCCCGCAGGTTGCATGGGCCCGTGTTCAGGCACTGTGACGCCGTGCGCTCGAAGTGATTTTCGTCCGTTGTCGGTGATTCGATCAGTTGTCCAAGGGGGAGCGAAGACCCATTGCACCGTGCAGGATTCCACCATGTCGAGTGCGCCGACGAGGCGTGTGACGTCATCAGCAATCATGTCCAGCGCGGGGCAGCCGGTGAAGGTCGGGAGCAGCGTGATGTTTACATTGCATGCGGCATCGAGGTCGACTGCTTCGACCAGCCCGAGATCGACGATGCTGCAGGGCAGTTCGGGATCGGGGATGTCCGCGAGTGTGGCGTACACCGCTGAAAGGATGCCCTCGTGGCTCACCATGTGGCGCCTGGATCCGCGCAACGGACTTCGGTCATTTCCGCATGTTGTTCGTGGAAATGGGGGGCGTGGGTTCCACGTCGGCCGCCGAAGGCATCGAGTGCCGGAAGTGGGAACGTCATGGTGAATCCGGCGTGCTCGAGTACGACATTCATCGCGGTCGTCCATTCGTTGAACAGTTCTTCCCGTCCGCAGCAGAACGCCTCGATATCGGCGAGATCCCGATCCGGAACCTCCATCACCATTCCGGCATGCTCGGCGATCGTGTCCAGTGCAGTTTGAATGCGTGTGCGTCCTTCGTCCGGACCGGATCCAAGCCGATGCATCCAGTCGTCGAGGTAGGTGAGGTGCAGGCTCTGTTCGGCGCGAAGGCGAAGGCATCGTTCAGCGAGATCCTGGTCATCACTCTTGGTCAGTCGATCCAGCACCGGAGCAGCCCAGTGGGAGATCACCCATCGCCGTACAAAGGCGACGGCCCAGTCAAACTCGTCGGGCAGTGTCACAAGATCGCAGCATCGGTAGTCGGCGATGTCACGTTCATAGGCAATGACGTCGGCGTCAATGCCAAAATGCGCACCAAGATGTTCATACAGCACCAAGGCATGGCTCAAGTCATCCTGAGCCATTGATGATGAGGCGATGTCTTCTTCAAGAATTGGCCCGAGTCCGGTCCAGTCTCCCTGCACGTGGCCGAGCATCAGCAGATCATCTGCTAGTGCCAGCACCAGATTGGCATCCGGGTTCTTCAGCATGTTCTGCATGGTGGTCATCTGGAGGCGGGTTCCTAGAAGTGATGCTCGATGTCTTCCTTGGTGTATTCGTCGACGTCTTCGACCTTGCGCACGGCATCCCACTTGGCGCGAACGGATTTCGAATATCCGCGGGCAAGCCTGTACGTCTGGTCGTGGGTCCTCCAGATCAACTGTCCAGGTTCCGTAGCCTCGATGTGATCTCGAAGTACGACACGCACCTGAACGGTGCTTTCGCCATGGCGAGCCACGGCCTTGGACAGTGCCGTGGCCGCATCGGCCGCATGCAGAGCGCCAGTTTCAATGTGGATGTCTCCACGGCGTTTTTGCGTGAAGACAATCCAGATGGGCTCGGAGTCGGAGTCGCCGTCATCACTGCCGGTGGCAGGATCAATGTGCTCTTGGGCGCAAGGCGTCTCGTGCAGGTGCTCGACAAGGTGCACCCAGATTCCGGTGCAGGCTTCATCTTGTCCGTAGTGCTCGCAGGCGTATTCGACGGCAAGATCGATGTCAGGCGCATCCAGATAGCCGGCGTAGCGATGCGGTGTCCCATCCTTGCGGCATGTATAGACGATGTAGGCGTGCATCACGCCATCAGCGTGTGGCGGCAGTTCCTCTGCGAATGTGAAATCCCGTTGACGTATCTTTGACATCATGCGTCCTCAGGCTGCCGGGGGGAGCGTCGTTGCTCCGCCGGCAATGGCTCGGCGGACCCACGCGCCTTGCTCGTAACTGAAACGGCGCAGGGCGACTCGATGTGCATTGCAGGGCCCGTTGCCACGAATGACCCGGAAGAACTCATCCCAGTCCGGATCAGTGACACCCCAGTTGCCGGTGGTTTCGTCAAGTCTGCACTGTTCGTCGACGGTCTTGCTGGTCACCATGCCATGCTCATCCTTCTGGCAGACATGGATGACCAGGCCGAGATCCAGTGCGGCGGGGGCGAATCGATTGACGAAGCGCTGTCGAAGTGAATCATTCGATTCGGTCTTCATTCGCCATTTCATCGGCGGGAGATTTTCGCAGTTGGGTTTGTCGTGCGGGCCGAAGAACATGACGGATGGGCCCCACCAACGGTCAAAGGCCTCTTGCGTCATGGCTTTCTGCTTTTTGGTCCCGCTCATGAGCGTGAGCACCATGTCCTCACCGCTCTTGAAGTGGAATGCTTCTTCCATGTTGATCCGGTGCATCGTGCGGACGTAGGGCCCGTAGGCGCCATCGGCCAGCGTCTTCTGGTTCATGATGGCTGCGCCATCAATGAGCCACTGCACCATGGCGATGTCAGCCCAGCTCGGAGCGGGATAGTTGAAGCAGTTGTGGTATTTCGTCTTGCCTGTGCAGAGGTCGCGGAGCATGTCTTCTCGTGACTTGCCCAGATCCTGCGAAACGCGGTAGAGCATCTGCCCGTGACCAACTTCGTCCTGAACCTTGGCGGTCAGCGCGAGTTTGCGGCGCAGACTTGGGGCTCGGGTGATCCATTCCCCCTCGGGCAGCGCGCCGACGATTTCACTGTTGGCATGGTGTTCCGCCATGCGGAGCATGCCCATGCGGTATGCCTGTGGCATCCAGTCTCCAGGTTCGATAAGGACACCGTCGGCGATCCGAGATTCAAACTCGGCGAGTTTGTCCTGGTCCTCTTCCGAGGGATCGATTGTCATGACTGGATTGGCAGCGCCGCTCATGGGTGACTCCTGCAGAGGCTTTGAAGGCCGGTTCGTATCAGGGACGCTCGAAGAGTGTTGCGAGTCCCTGACCCACCCCTATGCATAGTGTAGCCAGCCCAAGCCGCGAATCACGCCTTTTCATCTCATGTACGAGCGTGGCAGCCAGACGTGCACCAGATGCGCCAAGTGGGTGGCCGATGGCGATCGCGCCGCCATTGACATTGACTTTTTCGATATCCAAGCCGAGTTCACGTACGCAAGCAAGAGATTGGGCTGCAAATGCCTCGTTCAGTTCAATGAGATCAAGATCGTCGATGGAGTGGCCGGATCGATCAAGGACGGATTTCGTGGCGGCAACGGGGCCGAGGCCCATGACCGCTGGGTCGACGCCCGCCGCAGCGTGCGGTCCGACGATGGCCAGTGGTTCGAGTCCCTGTCGTTTGGCTTCTTCAAGCTCCATGAGCAGCAGGGCGGCGGCACCGTCATTGACACCGGACGAGTTGCCAGCCGTCACGCTTGCTCCATCTTCCTTAGAAAAGGCAGGTCGAAGTTTTGTCAGCGCGTCCAGAGTCGTCGTCGGCCGCGGGTGTTCATCTACGGAGACCGTGATGGGATCTCCCTTGCGCTGCGGGACATCGACCGGAACGAGTTCGTCATCGAAGAAACCCATTTCATTGGCGAGCGCCCATCGTTGCTGACTGAGGACGGCGAATCGATCCTGGTCCTCGCGGGAGATGTCATGCCGCTGTGCGACATTCTCCGCCGTCTCACCCATCGAGTACGGGTGGTAGAGCTCGGCGAGTTTCGGATTCGTAAAGCGCCAGCCGATGGTCGTGTCGTAGATCTCGGGCTGTCGGTTGAAGGCGGTGTAGGACTTCGCCATGGCGAAGGGGGCTCGGCTCATGCTCTCGGTGCCACCGGCGATGTAGACGTCGCCACATCCGGCCTCGATCATCCGCGCTGCGATATTGACCGACTCAAGCCCGGATGCACAGAGTCGATTGACGGTGCTGCCCGGAACGCTGTCGGGCAGTCCGGCAAGAAGGGCGGCCATGCGGGCCACGTTCCGATTGTCCTCGCCGGCCTGATTGGCGGCCCCGAAGTACACATCCGCGATCGAGGCGGGGTCTACGCCCGATTGGTCGACGACAGCTCTGATGATGTGGGCTGCGAGGTCATCCGGGCGGACGGTGGAGAGGGCTCCTCCATATCGCCCAAATGGCGTTCGAAGGGCGGTTACGATGGCTGCGCGGCGTTCTGGCATGGCTTGGGGGTCATTCTAACAGGGATCCATCGCCGCATTTGCAGGCGGTCAGCTTATGTCAGAGACCAATAATCGTGCAATTTATAGGTCTTTGTGAGTTGAGATGGGCTTCTAAACCCTTACTATGGCTTCGGAAAGAGAAACCGGCGGATCATCCGCCTCTGGTAAGAGTCGAGGGAAGAATCATGAAACCAATGAATATTTTGTTGTGCTCCGGTTGCGTCGCAGCACTGACCAACGGAGCGCTTGCAGGAATCTGGCTCAACGAACTTCACTATGACAATGAAGGTGGTGATGTTGATGAAGGCGTTGAAATCGCTGCCGATTTCATAATGAATCCCGACCTGCTGGAAGTGTATGCCTACAACGGTTCATCCAGTCAGCTCAATGTCTACAACTCATGGGACAGTACGGACTTCAACTTCGCGGAGGTTGATGGCGGAAGTCTGCTCTGGTTTGTTGGCCAAGGTTCACTTCAGAATGGCGCGCCCGATGGACTGGCAATCGTCTATGACGGCTTAGTCGTTCAGTTCATCAGCTATGAAGGCAGCCCGTTCATTGCAGGAAGCGGCCCCGCTGAAGGAATGACTTCGGAAGATCTGGGCATCTTCGAGAGCGGCAGCACGGCTGTCGGAACCTCCTTGCAACTCACCGGTACCGGTCAAGAGTACAGCGACTTCAGCTGGACTGGCGGAGAGGAATCGACATGGGGCTCCCTGAATGAGGGCCAGACGATTGGTCTCATTCCAGCGCCTGGAGTTCTGGCGATGCTGGGGCTGGCGGGGTTTGCCAGTCGCCGTCGACGTCGACACTGATTCTCTTTTCCTAGATACGATCATGCGGGCCCGCCTCACGGCGGGCCCGTTTTTTTTTACATTGGCGCAACGAACCGGTCGTCGTCCGTGGCCGCATCGAGGGCCTGCAGGAGCGCAGAGACCTGAGGGGGGCCAATGGCATCGCGCCAGGTCAGCAGGCCTTGCGGGTAGTTGACGCCGTATTGGACGGCGGTATCGATGTCGCCCGCGGTCGCGACACCGTCGTGTTCGGCCCACATCGCTTCGTTGATGAGCGCACCAAGGATGCGGGCGAAGACGATCGCCTCCGCACCATCGTGCTCTGCATCGCAAGCCGAAGTCGTGAATGCATTGGCGGCATGTTGCACAGCATCGTCGACTGTTGGTTGTGGAACGGCAACCTGTACAACACAGACTGGCGCGTCTCCGCCATGTTCATAGACTCCGCGGCCTGACTTGCGGCCCAGATGCCCTTCGGCAACCAGTGATTCCTGCAGCCAACTTGGTGCGAGGCGTGAAGATTGGTTCCATTGGTTCCAGACTGTTCGAGTTGTGGCTGTGTTCACGTCGTGCCCAATGAAGTCGGTGAGTTCCAGTGGACCCATTCGAAACCCGCCGAGTGATTTCATCGTGTGGTCGATGAACTCGGGACTGGCGAGTCCATCCTCCACGATGCGGAAGGCTTCAAGGTAGTAGGGACGTGCGACGCGATTGACGATGAAACCCGGCGTGTCGGCGCAGCGTGCGACCTGCTTGCCCCAGGATGCGGCGATGTCGGCGACGCGATCAAGCACCGCGTCGGCGGTTTCGCGGCCACGAACGACCTCGACCAGTTTCATGATGGGAGCCGGATTGAAGAAGTGCATCCCGCAGCAGCGTTCGGCCACACCCAGTCGCTCGCCGAGTTCGCTCACCGACAGCGATGATGTGTTGGTGGCGATGATGGCCTCGGGTCCGAGTTGGGAAACGATGTCGCCGAGTACGGCAGCCTTCACATCCATATCTTCGACAATGGCTTCAATCACGAGGTCGCACTCAGGCAGCGCTTCGCCGACGACCTGCAGTCGGTCATGTGCGGCCTGAGCTTCATCGCCGGTCAGGCGACCTTTTTCGACCAGGCGATCGAATCGCTTGCGGATGCCGGCAATGGCATCACCGACGACATCATCATTGACGTCCTGCATGTGGACCTGCCACCCATGCTGGGCGGCAACCTGCGCAATGCCCGCTCCCATGGCGCCTGCTCCGATGACGGCAACGCGATTCATTGGCCGGTGAACTCCGGGGTGCGTTTCTCAAGGAAGGCGGTGACCCCTTCAAAGTGATCTGCTGTTCTTCCTGCGGTGTCTTGCGCGAACGCTTCCGCTTCAAGTTGATCTTCAAGACTGTTTCCATAGGAGGCGTCGAGGAGCCGCTTGGTCAGACCGATCGCCTGCGGTGGCAATCCGGCCAATCGTGTTGCGAATGCCTCGACAGCACCGGAGAACGCATCCGCAGCAACCACTTGGCTCACGAGCCCAATGGTCAGGGCTTCTTCGGATTTGACCGGTCTTCCCGTACAGCACAGTTCCATGGCTCGTCCCCAGCCCACCAGTCGCGGCAGTGTCCAGGTGCTGGCTGAGTCGGGAACAAGTCCGACATTGACGAAGACCTCGATGAACATGGCGTGTTCCGATGCAATTCGAAAGTCGCAGGCGAGCGCCAATGAACATCCTGCTCCAGCAGCGACGCCGTTGACGGCGGCGACTACCGGTTTGCTTGATCGGCGGATGCATTTGATGCACGGGTCGTATCGTTTCTTCAGGTCATCACCGAGTTCCGGGACATGTCCCGGAACGTACTTCGCCTTGAGGTCAGCGAGATCCTGCCCGCTGCTGAACGCGCGGCCGGCTCCGGTGATGACGATGACGCGGACGTCTGCGTTCCTGTCGGCGGCCTTGAGTGCGGTCGTCAGTTCCGAGAGCATCGGACCGTTGAACGCGTTGAGTACGTCCGGTCGGTTCATCGTGATCGTGTGCACGCCGTCGGCGGTGGTGCACTCGATGGAGGTGTAGTCGGTGGTGGTCGTCATGTCGTGTCCTCTCATCGACCAGTGAAGGTCGGTCGTCGTTTTTCCAGAAAGGCGTTCATGCCTTCCGCCTGGTCTTCGGTGTCGAAAAGGTCGTAGAACAGTCGCCGCTCACGCTTCAGTCCATCGGAGAGGAACTGCTCCTCGGCGTTGAGTACGGATTCCTTTGCATTCTTCAGCGCAATGGGGCCAAGCGTCGCCATCTTCTGAGCGACCTTCAAGGCTTCGGAGTACCAGTGTTCACGCGGGACGACCCGGCTGACAAGCCCATGCCGCTCGGCTTCCGCTGCGGTCAGGAATCGACCGGTGAGGACGATGTCCATGGCAAGGGCCTTGCCTACGGCGCGTGTGAGTCGCTGGGTGCCGCCGGCTCCGGGCATGACGCCGATGTTGATCTCGGGCTGACCGATGCGTGCTGTTTCCGAAGCAATGACGACATCGCAGTGCATCATCAATTCGCATCCGCCTCCAAGAGCGAATCCGCTGACGGCGGCGACGATTGGTGTACGGATGTTCTTGATCCGCTCCCACTGAGCGAATTGATCGCGTTCCGACATCGCCTTGGCATCAAGCGAGGCCATGTCACCGATGTCGGCTCCGGCAGCCCACGCGCGTTCTCCGCCGGCGAGCAGGATGACCCGAACATCGTCGTCGGCGTCATAGCCTTCAAAGAGTTCGGCAAGTTGTTCCATGAGTTCGAGATTCAGTGCGTTGAGCACCTTGGGTCGATTGATGCGCACGATGGCGACATGTCCCTCTCGCTCGGTCAGCAGGATCGGTTGGTCACTCATTGGCTCGTTCCTTCCTCGGCCACGCTTTCAATGAGCCTGGC
>JAQWRC010000098.1 GCA_029243925.1 Phycisphaerales bacterium | reverse complement strand
GTGCGACGAATGCTCCGATCAAGAATGAATGGGAGAATGGACTTTCGAATACCAGAGGCACCATCGCCATGGCGAGAACGAATGCCCCGAACTCTGCAACGAATCAGTTCTTCATCAACGTCAAGGACAATCTGTTCCTTGATCAAGGGCGAACTCCCGGCGCAGCCGGATATGCGGTCTTTGGCCGCGTCGTCGACGGCATGGATACTGTTGATCGGATCCGGTTCGTGAAGACTGCGATTGCGGCAAATCGAATGCAGAACGTGCCGGTTGAGCCTGTGCTGATCGAGCGTATGACTATCTTGACACCTGCGGAGGCCAAGACCGCCCTTGATGCGGCGGCTGCCAAAGCGAAACCTGAAACGGAGAAGCCATGAGTGATACAGAATCCAACCTTTCGGGTGATCCGGTCGGTGAAGCCCCGCGTGTGGAATCATCGACAGGTCTTGCGCACTACGACCTCGTAGAAGGCGATGGGGCCATGCCAAAATCCGCGGCAAGTACCGTCAAGGTGCATTACAGCGGCTGGTTGCTCGACGGAACCAAGTTCGACAGTTCCGTTGATCGGGGACAACCCATTGATTTTCCTCTCAACGGAGTGATTGCCGGTTGGACGGAAGGCGTCCAGTCGATGAAGGTCGGCGGCAAACGCAAACTGGTCATTCCCGCTGAGCTGGGCTACGGAGCTCAAGGCGCCGGTGGTGTGATTCCGCCGCATGCGACGTTGGTCTTTGATGTCGAGTTGCTCGACGTTCAGGACTGAGCTGCCAGCGATAATCCACCAAGAACAGGTCATGACCGTGTCATTTTCCAAGATGACGCGGTCGTGGCGCATTTTCAACTTGTCTCCACCTGTTGCGTGGGTTACAAATAAATACGGTGGAACGGAGGTTGACGATTCGATGGCCACACTTCCTGTCGTACTGAATGAACGTGTACTCGTACTCAATCGAGGATATGCCGCAATTCGCGTGATCTCGGTTCGCGAGGCATTCGTTCTTCTGTTTCGTCAGGTCGCTGAAGTCATTGCAGTCAATCAAGGTCGCTACGAAGTCTTTGACATCGATTCGTGGCTTGAGATCGCCGAGTTGCAGCGGATGTATGAGCGTGGGGATCACGAATGGATTCAATGTGCCCGGCAGCATGTCGCGGCGCCTCGAATCATCCGGATTCACAGCACGAATCGGCAGCCTGATTTCCACGTCAAACTCAACCGTCGAAACCTGTTCGCGCGGGACGGGCATCGCTGCCAGTATTGTGGCGATCGATTTGCGACGAGTGAGTTGTCCATTGACCACGTCGTGCCTCAATCACGCGGGGGAGTGAACACGTGGGAGAATCTCGTGTGTGCATGTGTGGCGTGCAACTCCCGAAAAGGAAGCCGCAAGCCCGAGCAGGCCGGGATGTCATTGGTTCGTCAGCCGAAGCAGCCTCGCAGGAGCCCCGACCGTTCTCTGCGTTTGGGCCGCCAGCAGTACGAAGCCTGGAAGGTCTTCCTCAACGAAGCGTATTGGACCGTCGAGTTGCACGATTGACTGTCCAGACGTGTCGGGATGGCGGTGCCGTCATCCGGAGATTGCCGGGTTCAGTGTGCAGGTGCCGGTGAGGGTTGCCTGATCGAGCACATGCCCTTCGATGGCCTCGAGGACATCAGGTGCGCGGAAGTCGGCTCCGGTGACGGGGCATGCCTCGATGTCCAGAGCGTAGATCGTGAAGTGGTAGTGGTGGAGTCGCTCGTCGTTCCAGGGTGGTGCTGGGCCGTCGTAGCCGTGGTAGTCGCCGCCCATATCTGGATCGCCGTCGAACCAGTCGGTGTAGTTGTTGATGCCCTGGCGTGAACCTTCCGGGCCTGAGGGAGCAGTCTTGCCTCCGGCAGTGATTCCGTTGCTGCAGGCGCCTTCGGCCAGTTCGCAGCAACTGGAAGGAATATCAATCATGACCCAGTGGCAGAACTCGCATCGTGGCAGGTCATGAGGGACGATTCGGCCTTCCTGATTGACGTCGTCGCCGACCGTGGGCACATCCGGGTCCATGCACAGGAGGGCGAAGGATCGCGTTCCTTCTGGAGCACCGGACCAAGCAAGGTGGGGACTCACATTGTCGGACAGTGCTGCGTGTGTCTCCGGATCGATCCGGCAGAAGGCAAAGCGTTCAGGAATGGGCCCTGCATCGGTGAGGCTGGTACTGGTGATGTTCATGGGGTGCCCTCCAGGCGGTGGTGTGAGGAACAAGGGTACTGCTGCATGGTTGGTGCATCCAGTTGGCAAGGTGAGCCGGGTGCAGTTGCCATGGCGGCCGTGCGAGATCGAATCGTCTGGCTCCGCTTTGCGTGGATCCGGTGGCCTGAGCGAGTGGATCAGTTCTGTAGATTCCGAAATTCATTGTGTATCGATGCATCGGAAACACGAGTGAATATCGCCAGAACAGGCGTCCATCCGGCATCAATGGCGACATTCAGAGCAGATACACGGGTTTGGGATCTGGACGCCCGCTCCTTCTTGGACCTTTTCGTCGTCACCAAGGTCACGTAGAATGCCCGGTCCTCGGGACAGGTGTCCGAGTGGCTTAAGGAGCACGCTTGGAAAGCGTGTGTGCGTTTCGGCGTACCGTGGGTTCGAATCCCACCCTGTCCGCTT
>JAQWRC010000095.1 GCA_029243925.1 Phycisphaerales bacterium | reverse complement strand
AGAAGACGGCGAACATGTTCGGCACTGCTGTGCTTCGATCGGCATTGATTGTGTCGTCGTCGATGTGCATCCAGAGCGTGGTGGCGAGGATGCGAGAGTCCACCGGTACGAAGCGCTGCTTGCAGAAGCAGTACGTCATGGAGCTCGGCATGTGCTCGTTGCGCATCATGCAGAAGATCAGCTGGAAACCATCGTCGCGGCCTTGGGTCGCGGAGCCGGCCCCGAGGGGTTGGCGGGCATGGCGCCCACTCGTCCACTGGGCGACGATGTGCAGTTGGTCCGTCCGCTGCTCGCAGTGCCCAAGTCGCAGTTGCACTCGATGTGCGAAGCCGGTGAAATGAGTTGGCGTGAGGACCCCACGAACATCAACCCGTCAACGCTGCGCGGTCGATTGCGACGCGATGTACTGCCGGTGCTCGAAGCACTCTGGCCTGGTGCGGCGAAGCGAAGTGCAGTGAATGCTCCCTTGGTCCGGGCTGCGGCGGAAGCCCTGCACCGTGAGGCGGAGGCCGTGTTCGGCAGCGAGCTGCATTGGTCGAGGGAATCGTTGCGATCGGTCAGTGCGGCAATTCGCAGTACGGGTCTTCGGCAGGCGTTGATGGCTTCGGGTCTGGGAGCGGATGAAATCGATGCGACTCGCCTGTGTGAGGCCTCAGAAGCGGTCGATGATCGCAGTGAGCACGCCCGACGATTCCAGTTCAATGCCACGACGGCGATTTTCATCGATGCCAATACGGTGTCGATCACACAGGAGACGAACGATGCCTGATGTCATGTTGGTCGGTCACTGCGGACCGGATGCGATCATGTTGAAGACGATGGTACAACGTGCGTTGCCCGAATCCAGCGTCGAACTGGTCAATGATCATGCTGCCCTTGATGCGTCGTTGGCACGTGATGTCGTGCTGCTGGTCAACCGCGAACTCGATGGAGCATTCCACACGGGCAGCGGTGGGATCGACTTGATCCGCCATTTGAACGAATCGGCGACGAAGGCACCGATGCTGCTGGTGTCGAACTTCGAGGATGCTCAGGCGGAAGCCGAGGCGGCCGGAGCGATGCCCGGGTTTGGCAAGAGTGATCTCTACCACGAGGACACGACGCAGCGACTCAGGGACGCCGCGGCACGCTATGCCGGATAACCGCCGATGGTGGCCTGGCCGCCCATGAAGGGCTGCAACGCCTCGGGGATTCGAATCGTGCCGTCGGCCTGCTGATGCATCTCCAGAATCGGAATCAGAATCCGGGGACTGGCGACCACTGTGTTGTTGAGTGAGTGGCAGAACACTGTCTTGCCGTCCTCGCCTCGGTAACGCAGGTTCAAGCGTCGGCACTGGAAGTCGTACAGTCGTGATGCCGAATGCGTCTCGCCGAACTCGCCCGATGGTCGACCGTCGTCATCATCGCCGCGCCCCGGGATCCAGCATTCGATGTCGATCATGTCGGCGTTCTTCTGGCCTAGGTCACCGGTGCAGCATTGGAGCAGCCGGTAGGGCAGTTCAAGCGCCTGCAGCAGTTCCTCGACGATGCCGATCATCGCGGCGTGGTGCTCACGACTCTCAGCCTCATCGGCTCGTCACACGATGACCTGCTCGACCTTGTCGAACTGGTGGATGCGATACAGGCCGGCCGTGTCCTTGCCGGCGGCGCCCGCTTCGCGGCGGAAGCACGTGGAGACGGTGGCGTATTTCAGGGGCAGCAGATCGGCGTCGATGATTTCATCGGCGTGCAGACTCATCAGGCCGACTTCACCAGTGCCGGTGAGGTACAGATCCTGGCCGGGCCCGGGCGTGCTGTCGGAATCGATGTGGTAGGTCTGCTCGCGGCCGCCAGGGAAGAACCCAGTGCCGACCATGGCCTGTTCGCGGACAAGGACGGGTACGGAGGTCGCTCTGAAACCATGCTTCTGCGTGATGTGCTGCATGCCCATGGCGAGGATCGCCTGATGCAGTCGCATGCCGTCGCCGGTCAGCGAATAACTTCGTGAGCCGGCGACTTTCACGCCGCGTTCGAAGTCGACAAGATCATGTTCGTCGACCAGCTCAAGATGCGTCTTGGCGACAAAACCGCGATTGGCTTCGAAGCTCTTGTCCCAGTCCCATCCTTCTGGCGCCCAACGGCGGATTTCCACATTGTCATCGGCGCTCTTGCCGTGGGGGACGTCGGTGTCCGGTGGCTGAGGAATTTCAAGTTGCAGCGTGCGCCATTCCGGGTCGATGGCTTCGATCGATTCATCCAGAGCATGGATGCGTTGCTTCAGCTCTGTTGGCCGTGCTTCCAGTTCAGCCAGTTGCGATTGCAGAGCGGTCTGCTCGTCACCGGTGGCACCCTTGAGTTGGCCCTTGAGCTTCCCAAGCTGCGGCCCGACTTCCTTGCCGAGCTTCTTCTGCTCGGATCGAAGTTGCTCCTGTTCACCCAGAAGGGCACGGCGCTGTTCATCGAGTTCCAGCAAGCGTGGAATATCCACGCTGCTTCCTTTGGCATTGGCGCCATCGATGAATCGGTTCGGGTCGTTGCGAAGAGCCTTGAGGTCGATCATTGCAGGTGCATGGTACCGGCAGGATTCATACGTCGCCGTCACGATAGGTTGGAGGGGCCGCCCATCGCATCTTGTCGATGAGTACCCGCCAGTAGGGAGCATTGCTTGAGGTGACAAACTCGACACTGTGATCATGGCGTCGGATACGGAGGCGATCTCCATCCTTGACCGCCCAATGCTCATTCCCATCCATGATCACGGTGGTTCCGGCATTTGCATGTTCGATGTGCACGATCAGTTCACCATCACCGGAGACGACGAAGGATCGGAATCCCAGTGAGTGGGCGGCCAGTGGAGTCACCACCATGGCGTCGATTCCTGGAGCGACGAGCGGGCCGCCAGCGGAGACGTTGTACGCGGTCGAACCGGTGGGCGTGGCGACGATCAGCCCATCACCGGACAGGACCGGGCCACCCTGGCCTTCAATGTCGAGTCCAAGTTTGATCATGCGGAACGGTTCGCCGGCAGTGATCACGCAATCGTTCACCGCGACCCGATCCATGAGATGCTCGCCATTGGCACGAAGCAGATCGACGGACAGGATCATGTGCCGGCGCCGTGATGGCATGCCTCCAAAGATGTGCTCGGCTTCATCGGCAAGCGATGCCGGATCGAATGACGCAAGAAATCCGAGTCGGCCGCAGTTGATGGGAACGATGGGCACGGAGTGGTTGATCAGGCGACGGGCCTGCTGGATCATCGTGCCATCTCCGCCGATCACAATGGCGAGTCCAACTTCGGGTGCAGGATCCAACGCGTCCTCTCCGACGTCACACGAATGCACTTGGCCAGCGTGAGCATCGAGCACCGGCGCAATGGCGTTGAGCACTTCGACGACATCCGGGCGATTCCGGTCGGCGATCAGCAGAATGGCAGGTGGTGTAGCCATGGAGTCATTGTAGGCGTCAGGAGACCAGGCCCTTGGTCAATCGCATGAATGCGGTCTCAAGATTGAGCTGTTCGGGCTGGAAAGACCGTATTTGGAAGCCTCCCGCCACCAGCCGACTGGGCAGTTCGCTGATCGGGACTGGCTGGGTGGCATCAATGGTGCATTCGATGCGTACCGTGCCCTGGTCACGGACGAGGTCGACGGTGGTGATGCCATTGACGCCCGCCAGCAGCGCAGCCGCTTCCTTTGGTCGATCTTCGACTTCGATGTGCACGGTGCGACCGACCTGTGACCGTTCCATGATGTCAGCCGTCGTGCCGTGATAGAGCAGTTTGCCCTGCTCGATGATGCCGACCGTATTGCACAGTTCCGCAAGCTCATGAAGAATGTGTGAGCTGATGAGGATGGTCTTGCCCATCCGCCGGAGTTCCTTGAGCAACTCCCGGATCTCGATTCGTGCTCGTGGATCAAGCCCAGAAGCGGGTTCATCAAGCAGCAGGACCTTGGGGTCATGCAGCAGTACACGCGCGATCGAGAGGCGCTGACTCATGCCCCGTGAAAGGCTGTTCACTTCAGTGCGACCCTTGTGGTGGAGTTCAGTGAGATCAAGCACGTCCGCGACGACGCGTTTTCGTTGTGCGCCATGGAGGTTGTAGCAGCTGGCAAAGAACTCGAGGTACTCAAGGACCACCATGTCGTCGTATCCGCCCATGAAATCCGGTACGTACCCAATGACTGGGCGAATCAGGTGGTTCTGGTACCCCACGACATTGCCATCGACTCGAGCCTCACCCCATGTGGGTTTGAGCAGCGTGGCCAGAATCTTGATGGTGGTGGTCTTTCCGGCGCCATTGGGTCCGATGAATCCAAAGCATTCCCCGGCCTCGATGGAGAGGTTGAGGTTGTCCAGGGCGGTCAGCTCCCCGTACTTCTTTGTCAGATTGATCGTTTCAATGAGCGGCATGGTTCGATGTGCATCCTACAGGTCGAAGGCCGTTGGATCGTGTTGGGGGAGTGGAAGAATCCAACGGACCATGGTCAGTCCACTGGATTTCACGTCATTTGCTTCGCCATCCACCAGCAAGGGCAGGGGAAGCGAGGAGTCACGCATGAATCCGGTGATGATCAGGCAAGGCCGACTGAGCCATGGAGACAGGTCAAGCTCACGACCAAATTGCCGTTTGGTTGTGCCGGTCTTGGTCAATGTTTTTCCATCTTGGTGATAGGCCGGCGGCGGGAGTTGGTGATAGAGACCAAGCATCTCCAGCTCCATGCGGCGTTCGCGATCTCCGTAGGACGCAAAGCGGTTTGTGGCATTGGATTCAGGCGGGCGATAGGCATCCTCGATGAAGGTGTGCAATGAATTGGAGGGAGCCGGGTTCAAATCCGAAAGATCAAGTCGCCGTCCTGCTTCAAGGAGGCTCCGCCCCCAGGCATGTCCACGGTTGGATGCCATGCCTGCGTACAGCGGTTCAACCCAGGCCTGGGTTTCGTCCTCGTTCCGCTCGAGTTTCCGGTCGGGGAATCGATCGCCGGTCACCCACATGATTCGAACATGTTCGAGATCTGCGGGAAGATCGTTGATGATCGAACCTTGCAGGCCGATGGCTCTGCCGATTCCATCACGTTCAAGCCGCACGGGATCATTCGGATCCGAGCGGAGCATGTTGCCCCAGGTTGAACGATCGATCAAGCCATGCCAATCGGCAAACAGATTTGTTGCCGTGCCTCGGCCAGGTAGAAGTGAACGGTCCGGTCGTCGATCAAGATCGACGCGTACATGCGTGCTGTCGGGAAAGGTCATGGCGGCGGATTCGCTGGGCGACCACGGTTGGAGGAGATTGCGATCCGTACTTCCAGTGGCAACGGCAAGTTCGATTTCACGGTCGCTGTATCCAGGCCAGTAGAGTGAGAACCAACTTCGAACGCGTTGCCCATCTCCACGAACTACATGGTCGAGCACGGTCAAGTGGCGGGCTCGCATCGTTCGATCCTGCATCAGCTCAACCAGCAGCCAGCCCAGCAGACTGAATACCACGGCGACCACGCCGTATGCAGCCCATGCCCATGTGCGTTTGTCACGCCGAGCCAGCCACCACCAGGTGCCGGGAATGGCGACGGCCCAGTAGACGAGAAAGAAACCGAATGCCAGCAGCAGGCCACGACCAGCCCGTTCCCGCATTGCAATCGGCTCCGAGACGATGGCATCGGTGATGGTGCGCAGACTGGTGGGCCGTGTGCTGTTGAGGCGTTTTGCCGCTTTCATTGTGGCGAGGACTTCAGAGTTGGGCGTGTCGGCCCTTCGGCCCAGGATTCGGTTCCAGACCACATCGGCATCGGGGAGGGATTGCAGACGAAATCCCGATTCGTGTGAGCGCCATTGGTCTGCGACTGTGAAGTCAAGGCCGATCAGACTGAGTTTGCCATGCCCGACCGGGCGCTGCACGGCCCAGACACGGCCATCATCAAGCGCGTGCACACTGGTCCATTCCTGATCGTGGGGCAGCGCATTGAAATCACCGTTCAGATCACGAAAGATGCGCATGGGCGTCGATCCGGAATGCGCCGTGTAGGGCTGCTTGGTGATGGAGCCAAGAACGGTGCTGAGTGGAACCTGCTCGTCGCGTCGTGGTGGTTCGGGCATGAGGTCGCCGAGTGGCCCGTTGCCTCCTCCTATGTTCCATGGCGTCCCGGTTGAAGGCAGGACGATGACCAGATGGCCTCCCCGTTCGATCCAGTGGCGAAGTGCGAGGAGTTGACTTGGACGCAGATCGGGCGCCACATTGGTCCAGAAGATCGTTTCGTATGGGCGCCATCCCTCCCATCGATCAGGCAGTGTGTCCACCGCGCCAATGGCGGTGATCAATGTTGCTTCATTTGCCGCAGAGGGTGACTGATTGACATTTCCGGCTTGATTGGACAACTGATCGAGGCCGACTCGGTGCGGCCCGACCACTGCAAGCATGCCTGTACTTTGATCAACGCGCATGCTGGATGAATTCCGAGCCTGAAACTGTGTTTCGCCCAGCAGTTCGACTGCTGTTCCAGCCTCGGTTCGGCTGGCTCGTACCCGCATGCTTGTTTCCGGCGTTGTTTCATATGGGAGCAGTCCATAGAGCCAGACAGTGCGTGGTTGTTCCGGTGAGAGTGGGACGACTCTGCCGTAGCGGGTGATGTCGCCGTCCGGGGTGGGAAGTTCCCATTCGACGAGGACCTGCTCCTCATTGGTACCGGTATTGGTCAGTTCAACGAGCAGGCCGGTTGTTTCACCAGTTCGCCATGCATTGCCCACACCAAGTTGCTTGACCTCGATGTCGATGGTGTCCGCGAGGGACAGCATCGGCGTGAACAGCATCAGCAGCAGTATCAGCAGGCGGGCAAGTTTCATGGGCAGGTCGAGAATGACAGGTCGCTCCACGGGATCACGCTGTATCGCCGTTCTAGGACGCGGCGCTGGCGAACCGGGCCAGTATGGCAACATGGGATTTGATGCCATTGTGGAATGATCGCAGGTCGTATTTTTCGTTCGGTGAATGCACTCGATCATCATCAAGTCCAAACCCGACAAGCAAAGAATCAAGATTGAGAATCGACTGGAAGGAGCCGACGACGGGAATGGATCCGCCGCATCCCATGAGCACGGCAGGTGTTCCCCATGCGTCCTCAAGTCCCGCACATGCGGCGGTCAGCCATGGTGAGTCGGTTGGTACGCGAATGGCGGGGAAGGCGCCTTCTCCGAGAAATTCGAAGCGTCCCCCAGGCGGCGTGCGATCGAGGAAGAACTGTTCAAGTCCCGCGCGGACCTTGTCAGCGTCCTGATCCGGGACCAGTCGACACGTCAGTTTGACGCCGGCGTGAGAAGCGATCACGGTCTTGCCCCCGGCGCCCTGATAGCCGCCGTAGATTCCATTGGCGTCGCAGGTCGGTCGCGACCAGGTCCGCTC
>JAQWRC010000084.1 GCA_029243925.1 Phycisphaerales bacterium | reverse complement strand
ACTTGCGGGTGCTCTGGCGAGGTCGCTCGATGGAGCATTTTCGAGGATTCAATGCACGCCTGACCTGCTGCCATCGGACATCACTGGCGTCACCATCTACGACCGCGACCGACAGGAGTTCCAGTTCAAGCCCGGGCCGATCTTCAACAACATCGTCGTCGCGGATGAAATCAACCGAACGACCCCCCGTACCCAGTCCGCCCTGCTGGAAGCGATGAATGAAGAAACCGTGTCACTTGATGGCACGACCCATGACCTCCCGCGGCCCTTCATGGTGATCGCCACCCAGAACCCATACGAATTCGAAGGCACGTATACGCTTCCGGAAAATCAACTTGATCGCTTTCTCATGCGGTTTGGACTTGGCTATCCGGCTCCAGGTGACGAAGCACGAATCGTCCAACACCAACCTGCGAGAACAACGCTCCGAGCGCTTGAGCCGGTCATGGACATCCCGACCATCATCGAACTTCAGGCACGCGTCGACGCGGTCAAGATCGATACGGCACTCGTCGAATACATACTGCAACTGGCAGCCGCGACCCGTGAGCATGATGATCTCCTCATCGGCATCAGTCCACGCGGATCAATTGCAATGGCGCAAGCAGCACGTGCGACCGCCGTGCTTGATGATCGCGACTACTGTGTACCCGAAGACATCGTCTCGAACGTGCTGCAGGTCTGTGCACATCGGGTGATCTCAAAATCCGCAATGCATGACGGCGACACGACGACGACGCGACGGATCATGCAGCAGGTTCTGGAAACCATTCAGAGCCCCGCATAGGACGTTCGCGCTTCCTCGACCGCCTTCTGCATCACGGCGGGATTTCGCACCATCGGCCAGGCTGTATCCCATGTCGATGTTGCCGCAGTCGCCAACAGCAATGTTCCCAGACCGAAGCATCGCTCACGAATGCTGACATGCACCTGCGTCTGACGCAGGTGGGACAATGCGGTTTCATACACATCAATGCGCAAGACACCCATTCGGGTCAGTATCCGACGATCAGTGACGACGAATCGCAAGTTCCACCATTCCAAATACGCCCAGCCGCATCGAAGGAATGCAAAGGCGATCGCCCCGAACCAGATCTGCGGCGCGGACCAAGCCCAGGTCAACCCCGCCGCCGTCGCGCCATCTGCGGTGATCGACAACACCGTTGCGACGATCGCGAGGCCGATCCATGTGGTCATGGGACGAAGCAGCATCCACCACCGACTTGGCTGCGCCGTCAACAGGATGGATTCGCCCTCGGCGAGACGCTCCTGCACCCACGCGTTGTGCGACTTACTCATCAGCTGAAGCCCGTGCAGCCTCGACGACATCCGAACGAAGCACGCCGATATCAGGAAGGTTGCGGTAGTAGTCGTCGAAATCAAGACCGTAGCCGACGACAAACTCATTTTCGATGTCGAAGCCGACATACTCGCAAGGAGTCTCCAGTGCAGACGTGATCTTCTTGCGAAGCAGTACGCATGTTCGGACACTGCGCGGCGACCGAGCCTCGATTTCAGCTCGCACGCGACGAATCGTGCCTCCTGAGTCCAGGATGTCATCAACAATGAGTACGTGTCGGCCTTCAAGTTCCACAGGAAACTGTGCGTCGCTCAGCACAACGTCACCGCTGGATTCCATCGATGTCCCCGCATAGGACGAGGCGGTGATGAGTCCGATCCGAACGCGCAACGGAAGTTGTCGCATCAGATCGGCGATGAATGTGATGCTCCCGGTCATGATCGGAACCAGCACGATGCCATCAGACTCGCTGACGGATCCGAGGTCCTTGACGATCGAACGCCCAAGTTCCTCGATCCGAGCAGCAATCTCATCGCGAGTCAACAACACTCGTTCAAGATCCTGTCTCATGAGATGCAGTGTACGAGTTGTGATCCGAACATGTGAATCAACCTTGAACGATCAGAAACCCAAGCCAGGCAAATCCAAGCAGGGATCCAAAGGCGATCGCATCTGTGACCATGATCAGCACGATGCATGAGCCCTGGGCAGGATCGGCCCCAAATCGCCGCAGAAGCAGTGGCACAGCCGCCCCAGTAACGGCGCCGATGCCCATGGACAAAGTCAATGCAACCAGCAGAACGACTCCGACCCAGTTGGCTGCGCCATCAACCCAGAAGGACAGCATCCAGACGATCAGGAACAACAGGGACCCCAGGGCAACACCCGAAAGCAGTCCAGTGATCAACTCACGAAGCAACAGCCCGGAAACCCGCTCGTGGTGCACCTCATCCAAAGCCAGGCCGCGGAGGGTCACTGCAAGGGACTGGTGCCCCGCATTTCCAGCCAGCGCAGCAACCATCGGCATGAGAACGGCAAGAAAGGCGACCTGCTCGATCAAGTCATCGAACTGCAGCACGACGATGGATGCAGGAACCATGAGCAATGTGCTGATGAACAACCAAGGAAGGCGACCCCGCATCTTCTCATGAAGATCCGAATACACCGATTCGCCTGCTCCTGCGCCAACCGACCGCTGCGCATCCTCGGTCTGCTCGCTCTGAATCAGATCAAGGACATCATCGACCGTGACGACTCCGAGCAATCGCTCGTCTGAATCAACCACGGGCATCATCGTGTAGTCATATCGCTGGAACTCACGAGCGACGTCCTCGTCATCCGCCGTCGCCTGGACTGCCTTGACCGTTCGGCCAATGACATCGGACAGCGGTGTTTCATCAGAGCGAACCAGCAACTCTCGCATACTGACAAGTCCGCACAATCGACCGTCGTCATCAATGACGGGAAGGTACTGGAGGTCTTCGTGTACTTCATGAGCACGAACAATCACCGTGGCTTCACCAATCGAGGATTTCGATGGCAGTGCCACGTATCGAGTGGTCATGATTCCTGCCGCTGTGTCGGGTTCGTATCCGATCAAATCTCGCAACTGCAGCGCAATCTGATGCGGAGTATCACGGAGGACGACATCGCGATCGGAATCTGAAAGCTGGCGAAGCAGTCCAACGGCATCGTCGGGGGCGAGCAGTTGCACCATGGCAGCCAACTCCTCGCCACGCCCTTCTTCAACGAGATCCTGAAGAATGCTCGCAGCCAGATGTGGTTCCATTTCAACGAGCGCATCGGCGGCGGCCTGATCACTCATGACCGTCAGAACACCGACTGCATCGAACTCCGCTAATCGCTCAAGCGTGTCCGCGGCATCCGCAGCCGCCTGCTGCTCAACGACACCCGCAAGCACAGGGGCATCGATTGAATGGGCAATCAACTCCTCTACGCGTTGAGCAATCGGTGAATGGCTGATTTCCGCCCCGGAAAGCTGATCCAGGGGAAGTTCAGCACCATCTGCAGCACGGTCAGCCGCCTTTTTCTGATCTGGATCATTGGCTGATGAGGGCACGATTGGGAGTGTACCGGACTTGATTCCAGAATGAAGCGGCCTAAACATGCTGATGTAAGTCATTTATACACAAGTGTTTACATCATTGAATTTGATCCAAAAACGCGTATCTGCTACGATGTGGGTCTTATGGCTACATCGAAGAAAAAAACACGTACGACCGCTTCCACAGGATCGAAGGCCGGGAAGAAGGTTTCAAAGGCCAAAAAACCAAAGTCAAAGGCGGAATCAACCCCCCTTCCAAGGACGTATTCCACCGTCCTTCGGCACCTTTTGAGCCGCACCAACTACGAACGCGTACGAGTCGTCAGCTACGACGAAAAAACGTTCAAACTCGACCGCATGCGCAAATTGCTCCGCAAGATGGGCAACCCGCAGGAATCACTGCGCATGATCCATGTTGCAGGGACCGTAGGCAAAGGATCCACCACGGGGATGCTTGCCAACATGCTTGAGCAGTGCGGCTTCACCGTTGGCACCTTCACCTCACCGCACCTGGTCAAGGTCACGGAACGAATCGCCATCAATGGTGAACAGATCAGTGAATCCGCATTCACTTCTTTGATGCGTGATGTCATTCAGACTGCGGATACCGTCGAAAAATCCACGACGTACTTTGAACTGCTCACGGCAGCGGCGCTCAAATACTTCGCGGACGAAGCCGTCGATCTCGCCATCATCGAAGTTGGCCTCGGAGGCCGCCTCGACTCTACAAATGTAATCACGCCGGAACTCTCCCTGCTCACGACAATCGATCTTGATCACAAGAGAATACTCGGCTCCACGGTCGAAAAAATTGCTCTTGAAAAAGCCGGGATCATGAAGCCCGGCGTACCTTGTATTTCCGTCCCTCAGGACCCTGCAGTCGCAACAGTACTTCGCGAGCACGCGGAGTCCATTGACTGCCCACTTGAAATCATCGGCGAGGACATCGAGTTCAGCAGCCGCTTCTGTGTCTCTGATGATCTTGGACCGCATACACGGATCTGCCTTGTGACGGATCACAACCAATACATGCACCTGCCGGTTCCACTCCAGGGCGAGCACCAGGGAACAAACTGTGCCGTTGCACTCGCGGCCTTAAGCCAACTGCAGAAGAAGGAAACGGGCATCCAAGACGGGGCGATGTTCCGCGGACTGGCGAACACCAAGATCCCCGGCCGCATGGAACTCATCTGGAATCAACCTCGAATTCTCATTGACGGCGCGCACAACCCAATTGCTCTGGCGACACTCATGCGCAGCATCGGAGCGCATGTCCCATATGACTCGATGATCTGCATCTTCGGATGCTGCGAAGACAAGGACGTCGACACGATGCTGGACAATCTGGCCATCGGAGGCGACAAGATCATCTTTACCGCGGCGGCCGGCCAGCCTCGTGCGGTGGAACCAGATGAACTGAGACGTCGGTTCATTGAACGCCGTGGTCGCTCATGCCAGGTCGCGGAGAACATCAGCGAAGCACTGGAAATCGCTGCTCGTGCCGCCAGCCGAGTTGATCTCATCTGTGTCACAGGCGCCTTCAACCTGATCGGTGAAACCAAGGAGCACCTCACCAAACTCGAGGCTCGACGCAAGGTGACCTCCTAGGCGGCGCGATGGAGCCACCAGCGGTGTAGACTCCACCGTTCAAAGGCCTCCCGCTTCTGGACGACTACCGTGGCATCAGATCCGGCACAGTTCACTGAACCTCGAGCGACTCATCGATATGATGCCGCGCTGGCGAATTCCATTGAACGTCAGTGGCAGTCGTGGTGGGAAGCACATGGCACCGATCTCACTCCGAATCCCGGTGAGGCCGGCTTCGATTCCACAAAGCCAAAGTATTTCTGCATGGGCATGTTTCCGTACCCCTCGGGTGCTGGGCTGCACATTGGACATCTGACCAACTACATACCGAATGACATCATGGCCCGCTACCACCGAATGAGGGGCTTCAATGTCCTGCATCCGATGGGGTGGGACGCATTTGGACTGCCGGCGGAACAGTATGCGATACAGACTGGAGTTCACCCGGCTGAAACAACCCGCAGCGCCATCGACACGTTTCGACGACAACTCAAACGCTTTGGACTGTCCTGCGACTGGTCCAGAGAGTTCGCGACCATCGAACCCGGGTATTACAAGTGGACGCAGTGGATCTGGCTCCAGGCCTATCGATCCTGGTACGACCACGACGCACAGCGAGCACGGCCAATCCATGAACT
>JAQWRC010000080.1 GCA_029243925.1 Phycisphaerales bacterium | reverse complement strand
GGCTTCAGATGCTCGCCAATGTGTTTCAAACTCGGATTGAAACCGTCAACGAGCCCGACGCGACAGCGTATGGCGCCGCACTGCTTGCCACTGTCGGCGCCGGCATCCATTCTGATTCAGCTGCTGCAGCGGCCGCTCTGGTGAAGATCACGAAGACAATCGAGCCTGAATCCGACGCCTACGCCGCCATCTACGACTCGTGGCGCACGCTGTACCCAACACTCGCCCCCGCCATGCATCGACTTTCGGATCACTCCACGACTTGATGACCTTCCACGTCCGTACGGGCGCGAAAGGCCGTGCTCAGCTGCACTGTCATCGGGCCGACCGATCCCGTGCCGATGGAATGGCCATCAATGCTGGTCACCGCGGCAAGTTCACCCATTGTGCCTGTGCAGAAGACTTCGTCTGCACCAACAACTTCATCAAGCGTGATGTCACGGACGATGCGATCGATCCCCTGCTGATCACAGATCTCAAGCACGACGCCCCGAGTCACTCCTTCAGGACACGATGTCGTATGCGATGTCTGAACGACACCATCACGGACAATGAACACGTGGGTCGCATTCGTCTCCGCGAGATGACCGTGTTCGTCAAGCATCAAGGCATCATCCGCACCCATCGCCGTCGCCTCGATCTTGGCGAGAATGGACTGCAGCAGATTGCAACTGTGAATGTTCTGGTTGAGCATGTGTGGCGGAGAACGTCGTATCGAACTGGTCGCCAGCGCCAAGCCGCCCGTGTCGTAGACCGGAGATTTGTATTCCGCGAGCACGATCAGCGTCGGCCCGGATTGATTCAGACGCGGATCCATCCCGGACGTCACTTTGACACCGCGACTCAATGTCAGCCTGATGTGCACGCCATCACGCATGCCATTGGCTTCCAATGTTTTCCGTATCTCCTCGATGAGCACGTCGTCACCGGGAATCGTTTCGAAGGCGATTGCCTCCGCCGATCGGCGAAGACGCGCAAGATGCTCCGTCAGTCGAAAGATTCGTCCATCGTAGACGCGGAGCCCTTCCCAGACGGCATCCCCACCCTGAACCACCGAATCAAACGGGCTGATGCCTGCTTCATCTCGATGCAGCAGTGCCCCATCGATGTTGATCAGGATGTCGCGATTACGTTCGTCGAATGTCTGAAGCATGGGTTCACTCAGGGCTTGATGCGATGCTGATGGAGATGTTCGTAGCATGCCATGCATTCAGCAAGTACGGCATGCAGTTCTTCCGGCACCACGCCGCCTTTGGAACGCCAGGGCTTGAATGCCGTCGACGCTCTGACCGCGTCATACCAGTACGGCGCCCATGCGCCATCGCTGTCTCGTGGGCCCGCTGGCCAGGACAGCATGGCCTCGTCAAATGGGAGTCGAAGTCGGTCGCAGAACGCTCCGAGCAACGATCGTGGATCCTCCAGGACGTCACGAGCATCAAGCACCGGAGGAATCTCATTGGACGCAACAGCATCAAAGAGTTCGACCTGCTGTGGCAACCCCGTGTCCCCAAGCGACGGGAACGGCGTCTTGTCATGCAGGGACAGCAACATGTCCTCAGGACTCCTGATCAGAAAGCAGGATACGACCGACTGCGTCCATTCCAATGACATGCCAGGTCGATGGTGATGAGCCATGTGCTTCTGGTACCACACATCAGCCCCATCAGGGACTGGGCCGGCAAGCATGTCCGCAACCTCCGAGGCATCTGCGCTCTGGGTAGCCAGTGTTTCCTCGCGACCGGGATGGTCAAACCCCGTCGCCGTCAGGTAGTTGGCGTAGAAGGGTTCATCGATCACCGCAGTATCTGCACGATGCTCCCATGACCGCATCATCGCCGTGGAAATGTTTCGTGGCCCTGACCACATCGCGATCCGCATGGTCAGGCATCCGGCCGATTGATCAGGGTATAGCACGCTCGCTCATGCGAGAGTTCATTGCCGGCAGCGCTGCGAAGCCCGGGGAACTCAAGATCATGCACGTATCCCTCCCGCAGACCATCGATCACCAGATCAATGACCAAGCCATCC
>JAQWRC010000074.1 GCA_029243925.1 Phycisphaerales bacterium | reverse complement strand
ACTGCAGTCCCAAGATCTTCTGTCAGCACCGGTATGACAAGGAGGGTGATGAGGCCCAGCCCCGGAAGAAATCCAGCCTTGAACTGCGGAAGTACATCCGATTTTCTCGCCACGTACCACGCGAGAATGACCAGGAGGCTCCATTTTGCCACTTCACTGGGCTGGAAACTGAATCCGCCCAAACTGAGCCATCGGCGTGCTCCATTGACCTCCCGGCCAAGGCCGGGAACATGAACCATCAGCAGAAGCAGCAACGCAGTGCCCAGGAGCAGTGGGGCCAGCCAACGCCCAGTTGTCCCATCCGCGAGTCGTTTGACGGGCACATGTGAGATCGCCCACGCCACGAGCACGGCCGCTACAGCAAGCATCGTTGTTCTTGAGGTGAGGAGGGAGGCCAGATCGAATGTCTGATCATTGCCAACGGTGACGCCAGCGGAGTGGACACCGATAACTCCGAGCCCAAGAAGGCTGACAAGAATCAGAAGGAGTGCCTGTCCGGTACGCAGCATGACACTGATATCGACAAGCAACCGAAACCCATTGCACTGTTTCCGAGGTTGAATGTCGGACTATTCAGTTGCGTGGGTGGTCCGAGGGGGGGAAATACGCCAAGGATCCTGTTCGCCATCCCGTGGAGTCAGTTCGGACGTCGTCGCCATGGAGCCGAGTCGGACCGGATAGACCTTGCTCTGGACCGGCTTGAGGGGTGGTGCGAGGTGTGCTCCACCGGCCAACTGGACTTGGTGGCAGGCCGTGCCCATGCAAGCAACCAGCGCCATCATCGCAATGATGGTGCACTTCTGGTTCAAAGGAAGCCGTATGGTGGACATTGGACTGCGATACCTGATTTGAGACCCGGAATAGGTCGCTGTCTATTTCATCGGCATTCCAAGCCCGTTGGAACGAATGCCAGAAGCCATACGGACAATAGGCTCGATCTGTTCATTTCAGCCCGATGTTCTCGGACGACGGTGCTGAAAGACTCGTTGAAGTGTGATGTGGTGGTCCCAACCACTCTTTACATAGGGGGTCCCACGGGTGCCGGTCATTCCCTACCATGTTGGATTCCATGGTTGAACTGACGATCAATGCTGATGTGAGTGACCAGCCTGTCGTGTATCTGGAGACTTTCGGGTGCCAGATGAACGAGTTAGACAGCGAGTTGGTTCGTGGGCACCTTGCTGCTCTGGGGTATCAATTCACCCCTGATGCCGATCGGGCGGACGTTGTGCTGTACAACACCTGCTCGGTCCGTCAGCAAGCGGAGAACAAGGTACTGAGCCGTCTTGGATTGCTTGGGAAGTCGAAGCAGGCAGGTCGAGATGTTGTCATTGGCGTGCTGGGATGCATGGCAGAGCGGGAGGGAGAAGCCATCCTTGATCGCATGCCACAGATCAGTTTCATCTGTGGTCCCGGTGATCTTGATCGTGTACCGATGCTGATTGACAACGCATGTCGGGTCGAGGAAGTCAGCCGTGCTGATCGGGTTGCACTGCAGGGGAGTACCGCCCGCCGGAGTCAGACCTTGTCAGCGGCTGAGGATAGCCTTGAATCATTGGATCTTTCACGCGCATTCGATCCTGCCGCAGCCGGTGCCGGAGGCCGATCTGCATACGTGCGAATCACTCGAGGTTGCAACAAGTTCTGCACGTACTGCGTCGTGCCGCACACTCGCGGTGCGGAGGTGCATCGCCCTCCGGATGCGATTGTTGAGGAATGTCGACGGCTGGCGCAGCAAGGCGTGCTTGAAGTGACGCTGCTTGGTCAGACCGTCAATCATTACATGTATGTGCATGGCACGGCAGTGGATGAAGATGGGAATGAACAGGCGCAGATAGGTCCTGGGGGGCATGCATTCCAAGGTCGAGCGGTCGGTGATGGCCGGCGGGTTACGACGTTTGCGGACCTGCTGATGCGTATTCACGATGAAGTTCCGGACATTCAGCGACTGCGCTTTGTGACCAGTTACCCTCGAGATTTCGGTGATGATGTTCTTGACGTCATGGCGTCCGCTCCGCGAATCTGTCCTTATCTGCACGTGCCAGCGCAATCCGGCTCCGACCGAATACTGGCCGCTATGAATCGTGGATATGACGTTGACACCTATCTTCGTTTCATTGATCGGGTACTGAATCGTCTTCCAGATGCGTCGATCGCCGGCGATCTGATCGTCGGATTTCCTGGTGAAACCGAGGAAGATTTCCAAGCAACTTGTGCGCTGGTTCGACGGGTACCTTTCAAGAACAATTTTGTCTTCAAGTACTCGCCACGTCCTGGGACAGTTGCCATTCGCCGACTCGAAGATGACATCCCAGAGCCTGTGAAGCGGCGTAGGTGCAATGAACTGTTGGCGATCCAGGGGGAAGTCAGCGCGGACGTGCACGCTACGTATGTTGGCAGGACTCTGGATGTCTTTGTGGAGCGGATCAGCCCACAGGAGAAGAAGCGTCAAGGGCGGGTCGAACTTGGCTGGGAGCATGCCTCGGTACAGGTCTCCGGCCGGACGCCTGGTGATCTGATTACAGTTTTTGATGCTCCAGATGAGGTTCAGGCCCAACTGCTGGTTGGAAGCCAGGTGCCAGTATTGATCACGGATTCTGGTCCCAGACTTCTGCGGGGCACTCGTGAAGGGGCCGCAGTCCCCCCCTCGGGAGGCCTTCAGGCCGATAAATTTATGGCCGTACAGGTGTGACGAACGGTATCAGTATGGCTATATCAGGCTTTAAAGGTGCCTGAAGGCCATTTCATACTGTGGGTAAGAGTCTGCCCTAAATGCAAAAACCAACTTGACTGGCCAATATCAAAGGGTAATTTCCATGTATGGAGTCTGCATTTGGGTGAAAAAACACTTGCAAACTCCTATGACAACTCGTTTAATCATTTGTTCGCAACGTCCCTAATTCGTGGACGGGAACCAAGCTTTCGTACGAACCGGCTTGGAACCTCAAACGAATGCTTCCTACGAAGCTCTCGGCTTCGTCCTTGAGCTTTAATCTCGAGAAGTGGGAAGTCCACGGGGTTACGCACTTTGGATCCAAGGTTCGATGAGAAGAGAAGAAAGGTTTGAAAATGAATTTCAAGCAACTTACGGTACTTGCTGGCGGAGCTACGTTGCTTCTTTCAGCTGCTGCTAGTGCAGACTTCCAGGGTCTAAGCTATGAGGTCGTCGCTATCGACGGTGTCAGTGGTCACTGGACGGCTCGCATTTACGCAGATCTTGGTGCTGGCGATCGACTTGATGCTGTTTATGGCAACGCGGCTAACCCGCTGTCCATGGGCACCTCGAGCTCGCTTTACCAGAACGCATTTGGTGGCAACACTTCAGCAGCCATTAACCCTGCTCTCTACGCCGCGTTCCCTAGCCTCGTCTATGACAGCTGGGTCACGATCGGTCTTGAAGATCAGGGTAACAACGCTCTTTCAGACATCGGCATGAACTACGGTGCTGACTCTGTCTCCACGAGCGATGGCTCATTCTACGTCACGCCTGATGACGCACAGGGTCAAGAAGTTGGCGGACGTGTCCTCATCGCGCAGTTCACCTCCTTGGGCAACGATTCCCATCTCATGGGAATGATCAGCCTGCAGGGTAAGCTCGCAGATGGAAGCAACTGGGGTGCTGAGAGCGTGTCATATGACTTCGCGATCCCCGCTCCGGGCGCTCTGGCCCTTCTGGGCCTCGCCGGTATCGCCGGTCGTCGTCGACGTCGCGCCTGAGCGTGATTTGATGACACTCGATGTTGGTTTCTGACCTCATCGGGGCTTCATACGAAGCATTCGCATCACCCCAGGGTTTCCCTGGGGTGATGTCTTTTTTAGTGCCTCATTAATATCCATGCCCGCTTCGATAGAGTGGGGGCCTCATCGAGGCTTTTCATCAGAAGCCATTGAACCGCCTCAGGGGCACCTTTGGCGGCATTTGTGCACGGCATCTTGTCGGCGATTGTGCCGTTGTGTTTGGTATGTGGGCACTCGGCCATGATGTGAATGCAGCGTGCTGGACGTGTCGGCAAACATTCCTTGCAAATGTGTAGCAATGTCTGTGGGTGAACAGGGTCAAACTGCACTGTTCATCCACCAAGAGACCACATTCAAAGCCAGATAAAATCATTACTCATGGGCTGTTATGGCCGATATTCATGTGCGCATGGCAAAATCCAGTCAACATTTCATTCCATTTTCAGCTTGGCTTGACGAGGGGCATACTGGGGGTATCTTCACTAATGGAAGCGATAGGTGTGGTCGTCAGATCCATCGGTCAGTGCGAAGCCGATGAGAATGCGATTGGTGGACACCGAGAGAAATGTTGCTCGCACGTTAACTGCAGTTTTAGAGAAAGAGGAGAAGGTCAATGAAGACCAAACTACTTACAAGTGCCGGTGTGGGCGCCCTGATGTTTACGGGCTTCGCTTCGGCAGATTATCAAGGAATCAGTGCCGAACTGCACGCAAGC
>JAQWRC010000042.1 GCA_029243925.1 Phycisphaerales bacterium | reverse complement strand
CCGGTGATATCAGGTGGCGTGAGCGGATCGAACCCCACGTCACCACCAAGGGTCTCGATGATGATCTCGACCTGCTGCCCGCCTCGCAGCCCGTCACCGTAGCGAAGGCTCATGTACTTGCCTTCCTCAGCGAGCACTGGCATGAGGGCGACGTCGAACTGGCCGCTCACGGATCCAGCCTGAAGAAAGAGATGACCGCTGGGATCATAGGTCCCGTCACCATCAACAATCAGCCCGCCCGACAGGTATGCCGTCCCCGCGACATTCAGCATGGTGGTACTACTGGCACGTGCGCGACTGTGCAGAATGCCCGGAGGACCTTGCTTACCGTCGAACTGAATGAAATTGCCGATGATGTTAAATCCGGAACCAGGCATGCCCCGGCCACCGGGATCGTCACCCGGCGACAGTGAGCCGAAGTTGTACACCGTCGCATCAATGAATCCATCACCCTCCAGTGAACCACCGCGATAGATGTAGATGTCCCCCGTATCGAACTCATTTCGAATCGTGATGGTCGAATCATCCACGTGGACCATTCCCTGATTGATGTTCATGGTTGTGATCAACCTGAGTTCCGTATCCACACCGGAAAGGGAGACCGTACCCTGCGATCCCTGCGTATCACCTACTTCCGCGTTGATGGCGCTGGCATAGGATCCGTTGCGCATGCGAAGAGCTCCCTGTCCAGCTGTTCCGATGCGCAACTTGTTGGCCACAAGCCTCACGGTTCCATCAAGTTCGATTGCCCCGCTCGTCCCCGCAACAGCGGCAACATCAATGTCATCAGTGCATGTCAACTCACCCAGTCCACCGCTGCTCACCAGCGTCAGCCGGGCGTTCAGCGTTCCTTCTGAGTCCGGCTGCTGAACGCGGAGGAAGGAATACAACTCGTCGGTCTCATCATCGTCCTCAAGTTCATAGAGATAGCCTCGCAAATCGAGCGTGACATCACCGGCCGAGAGGCCGACGCTGCGAGAGATCGCATCCACGTCGAAGTCGACCTGGTAGACCTCGTCGAGATTGAAGTAGACATCACTGCCGGAACCGGGGACGGCCCCGAAGAGCCAGTTGCTCGCGTCGGAGAACCACGAGGTTGACCCAGCTCCGATCCAGGAACTGCCGTCGGCCACGCAGTCCCCGACATCGTCAATGATCGTGTTGCCGCCACCGTCGACAAGATCGACCTTGTCGTTGTACGCCTCGACAGGCTCTGGCCCGGATCCACAGAAGAGCGAGTTGCTATACACCAGGTAGGCGCCGCCACCTTCGCCGGCATCGGCTATGAAAATGGCGTTGCCCATGATTCCAGCATCGTTGTTCAGGAACTCGCAGGCATCGACGCTCCCGAAGTTGGAACCGATGTAGATCGCTCCACCCTTTCCAGCGACCAGGTTGGAATCGAACAGGCACTGCTGGATGATGAACGTCGGCTCAACGATGTTGAACGGATTCTGCAGGCACAACGCGCCGCCGTCACGCGCCTCGTTGTCCATGAAATCGCACTCGGTCATGAGCATGCTTGGGCAGCTGTGGAACTCAATGGCGCCACCAGCCTGGTTCTCACTGCTGCTGTATGTCAACGCGAGGTTGGCGGTGAACTGGCAGTCGTCGATCGTCACATCCGAACGAACGGCCATCAACCCGCCACCTTGCGAAGCCTCGTTGGCATCGAAGGTGGTTCCGCTCATGAGCAGCGTGGAATCGGAGAAGTGAATGCCGCCGCCGTCCTCGGGCACCACGTTGCCCAGACCGGCCTGGCCGACGATGCAGTCGGTCATGGTCAACGAACCATTGCGACAGGCCACCGCGCCGCCGTACTGAGCCCGGTTGGAGATGAAGCGACAGTCCTCGAGCACGAGGGTGTTGCCGTCCACGTAGAGGGCGCCGCCATCGTCAACATCCG
The DNA here is from genome assembly GCA_029243925.1 of Phycisphaerales bacterium. GTDB lineage: Bacteria > Planctomycetota > Phycisphaerae > Phycisphaerales > SM1A02 > SP202. Next base: position 3,608 of record JAQWRC010000042.1, on the reverse strand, counting down.
CGTCACCGTTGGCGAAGGTGAATCCGACGAACTTGATCGTGGCTCCGGCGACGTCATCGGCGCGGAAGATACGGTGGCTGTCACCGCCATCGAGCCACGTTGCAGCATACCCATCGGTGGAACGGAACTCGATCGATGCCCCGCTCGCGACCAGGTCCACGTCCCATGTACCCGGGCCCACCTCGATGACGCCACCGAAGGCGGCGTGATCGATCGCAGACTGAATATCGGTGAAGTCGCAGCCGCTGGCGCAGATGCTGTACGTACCAGGCACGCAACTCACTGCGCTGCAGTCGATGCCGGTGAACCACGTGCCTCCGCCATCGGCGCAGGCCCCGTAGGTCGTCTCGACGCACGCGTCATCCAGACAGCAGACTCCGTCGCTGTCGGGGTCGCATTCGTTGGGCACACCGTCGCCGTCATCGTCGAGCGGGGTGCCGTCGAGAATCTGGCCGTAGTCGACCATGCCGTCGTTGTTGCAGTCGGCGGACCATTCGGTGATCCAGAAGGACAACGGAAGTCCGCCTTCACCGGAAGTGTGGCAGCCGCTGGAACCACCGATGTCGTTCCAGGTCATTCCTCCACCGCCACTGCCGTCGATATCGCAGCCGAATGCGGCATATGGGCCATCACCACTGGGCTGATCATCGCCCCAATTGGTCCATACGTAGGGTTCACCATTCGACCATGCCGTGCCGCCATTTCCATCGGGCATCAAGCCCAACCAGCCAAGATTTCCGTTTGCCGCGCCGGCAATGGGGCAGATTGCATAGAGAAGGAAATCCGATTCCTCAGGTGTGGAAACTGCGACGAGTTCACCACCGGTGGCAAGACAGCGAGCCCTCGCCTCCGACCAGCACACGCCTTCTGAACCGGTCGTCTGGTCCCAGTTGTACAGATACCAGTGACCGTTGCCGCCATCCTCAGTGAGCCATTGGATGGGAACGGCGCACACGTCCTGAATGCTGTTGCCACCGCCATCGGTCCATGAGCCGGCCACCTGCTCCGAAACATTTCCGCAGATGCTGCATCCGGTCAGCAGCATGGAGTTCGCCGCCTGGCAGTCGAGGCCGCCGCCACTGTCGCCCGCCGAATTGCCCTGGACCTGGCAATCGGTGAATGAACCGTTGCCTCCAGCTTCAAACAGCACGCCTCCACCATCATCGCTCGCCGCATTGCCCTCGAGCGAGCAGGAGGTCATCGAAAGATCGCTCGACACCAGCATGAACCCGCCGCCGTTGTCGGCGGTGTTGGAGTCGATCTGACAACCGTCGAATGTGCCACTGGCTCCATCGAAGAGCGCGACGCCACCACCCCATCGCTGGGCCGTGTTGCCACTGATGATGCAATCGGTGAATGACGGTGAACTCCCGTCGCAATACACACCACCACCGTTGCCGGTTGTAGAGATGCCGGTGGTCACCTGATTGTTCATGAAGTGGCAGTTGACGAAGGTCGAACTGCCGGACTTGATCAATGCTCCGCCACCATCTCCGGTGTCAGAAACATTGGATTCGATTTGACACCAGGTCATGAAAGCATCGCTTTCGAAGATCAGGATCCCACCACCATCTCCATCAGCTGCATTGCCCTGGATGAAGCAGTTGTCGAGGGTCGCATCACTCTCGTGAAGATGGATGCCTCCTGCATTGAAGTCGCTTGTATTGGCAGTGAACTCGCAGCCCTGCAGCGATACGTCGGATCGCACGAGGCTGATGCCACCGCCCTTCGCGCCAGCATGCCCATTGGTGAAGATGCAATCGGTCACCTGCGGATCGCCGTCCATGACGTAAAGCCCACCGCCCTCGTCAATGGCCTCGTTGGAATCGAAGATGCAATCCTGGATGATCGGGCTGGCATTGGAGATGAGCATGCCGCCGCCGTCACCGATGCCGTCACCGCCACCACCATCGGCGTAGCCGTTGATGATCGTGAACCCTTCGATCACCGTGCCGCTTGAAGGCAGGGATCCTCGCCCACATATATCAGGGATACCGTTGCCGTCATCATCGGCCAATGTCCCGTCCATAATCTGTCCGTAGTCCACGATCCCGTCGCCGTTGCAGTCGGCCGACCATTCGACGATGAAGGAGTGAACAACCTCGCATGCATCCAGATTAATGTTGTTCCAGCCGTAGTTTCCGAGGTTGAGACCAAACAGAATCGTGCAGGAGTCCTGACTGTCTGGATTCGGATTGCCTGGCCTCCAATCCGTAAACGACCAATCCTCATCTGTCACCCAGCTGAACTCCAATGACGACGAGAAACCGCCGAAGAATGGACCAGCGGTCGCCGTGCCCCAGTTGTCTGCCCACAGTGCAGGGTCTGAGGCAATGCCATTCTTGATCCAACTATTTTCCGCACTGTCGGTGAGTGTCGCCAGATGTCCACCGGAAGCAAACGCGCGATCACGTGCCTCGGCCCAGCACAGGACGTCCACATTGTTGACCGCCTGATACCAGTGACCGTTGCCGCCGTCCTCGACTCGCCACTGGACGGGATCCGATCCCGCAACATCGCCACACGGTTCGCCCTGATCACAGCAATCGGGCACACCGTTGACGTCATCATCGGCCAATGTCCCGTCCATAATCTGTCCGTAGTCCACGATACCGTCGCCATTGCAGTCGGCGGACCATTCAACGAGTGCGGTCGTACTGCAGCAGAGTGCATCGTTCCATTCGTCCGCCGGAGCATGCTGGTTTCGACGATAGAAGTTCACGAAATTTTCGTTCGGATTGTTGAATGGTTCACTTGGCGCCCAATTGTCGTAGGACCAGGCCTCTCCGGTCACCCACTGGTACGAGCAGCTGTCGCATGACTGAAACCCACCGATCCAGGGACCGTGGGAGATCAGGGTCCCGCCGCCCTGATAGATCCAGTACTGCTCATCGCTTGCAATCTCTGCATACACCCAGTCATTTTCAGCACTGCTGGTGAGTGTTGCCAGATGACCACCAAGGGACTCGGCTTCATCACGGGCATCGGGCCATGTGATTTGCTCGTCATGCAGAATCGCCTCGTACCAGTGCCCGTTTCCCCCGTCCTCACTGCCCCACTGCATGGCATCGGCCAGTGCCGATCCCGTACCAAGGCCCACCAGGGCGAGGGCTGCAAGCAGTGTCAAACCCGGCCGCCCACCGGCAGCCTCATCGTTGTTCATGCGGTTCATATCGTCTCTCCAAATTTCACTGCGAGCCCTTTGGCCACGCGAACCCGGGGCACCCTGCCCCTTCACCTGTCCAAGCGACAGGCCCCGGCCGGGTCGGCAATGAAATCAACAAATTCCGTTCCCAGGCGGCAGGAGTACCTCACGATGCTGGGAAACGAGGACGAGCCGGCAACATCGCCAGGTGAACCCTCCGCCGGGGGACCCGCAAACGCGGCGTCCTGAGCAGGTTCAGTCGGCTCTTCGTCGCCTGCGGACAAAGCCCGCAAGACCGAGCAGGGCAAGTGCACCGGGGGTTGGAACTCCGAAGGTCACCCCGTCAGCCGACCATTCAACCAGTCCACCACCGGGCATGAAACTCGTCGAGTAGCCCGACAGGTTCAGTTGCCCCCAGGGCGCACTGGCCGACCCGTATCCCCATGTCGTGAACTGCCCGACC
>JAQWRC010000031.1 GCA_029243925.1 Phycisphaerales bacterium | reverse complement strand
TCCAGCAACTCATCCTCGTCATCTTCGAGCTCCTCCAGAAAGGATTCATACCGACGCCGGTCGCCGGGCGTCACCGCCAAGTCATCGAAGTCGTTGTAGAAATCCAGCAGTTCAGGGAAACGATCCGTACGAAGCGGTATGCCCTCGTTGCGCAATTGCGTCATTGATTTCGGATCGGCATCGCGATCCTCCTGCTCCAACATCTTGTCGATATCAGGGTCCATGGAGCGCGGCGTGTAGCGCCTGACATCCTCCACCGCGATATCGACGTGGCCCGTGGTGTAGAACCATCCACGCCAGAACCAGTCAAGATCGACGCCACTGGCATCCTCCATCGTCCGGAAAAGATCTGCCGGTTCAGGGCGGCGGAATCCCCAGCGGCTGGAGTACATCTTGAAGGCGTGATCGAACAGTTCCCGACCAAGTACGGTTTCCCGGAGGACATTCAGTGCCACCGCGGGCTTGGCGTAGGCATTGTTCCCAAACTGCAGGATTGATTCGCTGTTGGTCATGATCGGAACTTGGCCGAATGAAGTCATGTACCCCGTGATCGCATCAGGCTCGCCACGGCGAGACGGATACTCTTCCTCCCACTGCTCTTGCGCAAGAAACTGGCAGAAGGTGTTGAGTCCCTCATCCATCCAGGTCCACTGCCGCTCATCGGAGTTGATGATCATCGGGAACCAGTTGTGTCCAACCTCGTGAATGATGACGGAAATGAGCCCGTACTTCGTGCGCTCCGTGTAGGTCCCGTCCTCTTCCGGACGAGGGCCGTTGAAGCAGATCATCGGGTACTCCATGCCTCCGACCGGCCCGTTCACGGAAATAGCGACCGGATAGGGATATGGAATCGTGACTTCGGAATACACCTCGACGGTATGGGCGACGGCCTGCGTTGAATAGCGTGACCAGAGGGGCTCACCTTCATTGGGAAAGAACGACATCGCCATCGTCACATCATCCGTCCCGGGCACTGGAACACCCCAAGCGTCCCACGCAAACTTCGGAGATGCCGCCCACGCAACATCACGGACATTCTCGGCCCGGAATCGCCACGTGCGCTCACCACTGGCTTCGATCCCTTCGTTGGCCATTGCTTCTTCTGGAGTAATGACCAGTACGGGCTGGGGCGCCGTCACCGCCTCCTTGAGCCGATCGCGCTGCTGGCGAGTCAATACGTCCCCTTGATTCTGCAGTACACCCGTCGATGTCACGACGAACGTGTCAGGAACGGTGATGGCCAAATCGTAATCACCGAACTCAAGGGTGAACTCGCCACGACCAAGAAACTGCTTGTTCTGCCACCCGGCATAGTCGGTGTACGCGCACATACGTGGGAACCACCGCGCGATCTCGTAGATCGCATTGTCTGTTTCCGGGAACCACTCATAGCTGCCACGACCCCCGATGGTGTGGGGAACAATGTTCGCTTCCCAATCCACTTCAAAGGTGAAGGTCTTGCCCGAAGCCAAGGGCTTTGGAAGATCGATGCGCATCATGGTGTCGACGATCACATGAGGCAGCTCCACGCCATTGGCCTGCTCCACCCTCTTGATTTCGACACCACCCTTGAACTCCTTGCGATCACGAATGCCCTTCAGCCATCTGATCGACTGGGTGCCATCGAGACCGGGAGCTGGTTCACGCAAACGACCCCAGCTGTCTTCACGGAATCTGTTTTCATCGAGCTGTACCCAGAGGTATTCAAGCGTATCCGGACTGTTGTTGAGATAGACGATGCGCTCGGAACCGATCAGGCGATGACGTTCCGGATCCAGACGCACATCGATGTCGTAGTCGACCTGCTGCTGCCAATACTCTGAACCAGGAGCGCCTCCGGCAGTGCGAACACGACTGGGCGTCGGCAGCACCTCGTCAAGCTGACGAAACCGGTCCGGATCAGGATTCTTCTCCGGCTGCATCCATGGCGTCTTCAGATCATGATTGTGATCAGGATGCTCGCCATTGAGATCATGCCCTCGGACGGACAGGGTGCAGGCAAGGCCCATCAGGGCCACGAATATGATTCTGTACACGATCGTCTCCTCCTCATTCCCGGAAAGCGCCCATCCTAGAGGAAGGCGTGAGCCATGAAATTCAACGGCCTTCCAGAGCCAAATGGGCCGTACTATTGGCATGAACCACGCCAGAAAGATCGCGATGCGTCCAAACTGCACTCTCGAGGACATTCGACATGACTACACGCCGCGACTTCATCCGAACCACCGCCGCCACAGGGCTGATCGCCGCGATGCCCGGCTGCACCTCGAGCACGACTCCAGCACCCGCAATGCGTACACCAGCTCCGCTTGCCCGCGGAACGATGCGCTCGCGTCGACCAGACGAGGAACTTCGCGTTGCCGTGATCGGACTTCGCGGACGGGGATGGAATCATGTTCAGGCCTTCGAGCGACTCGATCATGTCAGCATCGTTGCCCTGTGCGATTGCGACAGTGCCGTCCTGGACAAGCGAGCGGCTGAATTCGAGCAGGCACATGCCCGCAACGTCGATGCGGTGCTCGACTACCGAACACTTCTGGATCGCAACGACATCGATGTGATTTCAATTGCGACGCCCAATCACTGGCATGCGCTCATGACGGTTGAAGCATGCAATGCCGGCAAGGACGTCTACGTGGAAAAGCCCGTCAGCCATAACGTGGCAGAAGGCGAGTACATCCTTGCTTCCGCGGCCATCACCGGGCGCATCGTGCAGGCCGGAACACAATCCCGGTCGTGCCCCGCAATCAGAGATGGCATCGCCTGGATGCATGCAGGTCATATCGGCGACATGCAACTTGCCCGCGGCCTCTGCTACAAACCACGCCAAAGCATTGGCCGCATCACACAACCACATTCACCCCCGAACTCGGTGGACTACGATCTGTGGACCGGACCTGCACCGATGAAACCACTGGCCCGGAAGCAAGG
>JAQWRC010000024.1 GCA_029243925.1 Phycisphaerales bacterium | reverse complement strand
CGATGGTAGGCGTTGTTGAAGTGATCCATATCCCACCATGGTGACCCAGAATCCGCCCAACTCGAACTCGTCCTCAGGACGTCGGAAGTATGTTCCGGTCGTCGGCCCTGCATTGCGCCGACTGTTGATCGTGATCTTCGCGCTCTTCGCATTGATCATGGTGAACTCGGTCTATCTGGTGAGCATCAGAATCCTCGGGATTTCAACGGGGGATTCCCATGAGAACTGGTTCTTTCTGAACATGTTCATTGCCCACCTGGTTCTGGGGCTGGCGATCGTCGTGCCGATCATTCTCTTTGGCTTCTTTCACATACGAAACGCGTGGAATCGGCCGAATCGGCGAGCAGTTCGGGCTGGACTTGCCTTGTTGGCTGCAGCGATCATTCTGTTGATCACCGGCATACTCTTGATGCGGATCGATGGCTTCATCGTCATCAAGGATCAAACGATCCGTTCGCTCCTCTGGTGGTCGCATGTGATTGCTCCGGTTCTGGTGATGTGGCTGTTCGTGCTTCACCGGCTCGCTGGGCGCCGCATCAAGTGGAAGGTCGGGCTCAGGTGGGGGCTGGCCGCGGCGGTCTTCGCCATCGTCATGGTCATCATGCAATCTCAGGATCCTCGCCAGTGGAACGTAGCCGGCAATCCAGAAGGTGATCAGTATTTCTTCCCATCGCTTGCACGAACTGTGACGGGTGACTTCATCAGCGAGCAGGTGCTCGACAATGACGAGTACTGCTTGCAGTGTCATGCGGACATCCATGATTCATGGATGCATTCGGTGCACAAGTTCAGTTCGTTCAACAACCCGGCCTATCTAGCTTCGGTCAAGGAGACTCGTGAGTTTTCAATGGAGCGTGATGGGGATGTCAATGCGTCGCGATTCTGTGCGGGGTGTCATGATCCCGTTCCATTCTTCAGTGGCGCGTTCAACGATCCAGAGTTCGACATGGAGCACGCAGCGTCGGCCCATGCGGGGATCACCTGCACGGTCTGCCACAGTATTACCCACGTCAACTCAGTCCGTGGCAATGCGGACTACACCATTGAGGAGCCAGTGCACTATCCGTTCGCCTTCAGTGACAATGAAGCGTTGCAATGGATCAACCGGCAGCTTGTTCAGGCCAAGCCAGAGTTTCATCGCAAGACGTTCCTCAAGCCGTTGCACAAGGAGACGGAGTTCTGCGGCACCTGCCACAAGGTTCATCTGCCGGTGGAACTCAATGGGTACAAGTGGCTGCGGGGGCAGAACCATTACGACGCGTTCCAACTCAGCGGCGTCTCTGGCCAGGGCATCTCCAGCTTCTACTATCCCCCCCAGGCGGAGGTGAACTGCAACGACTGCCACATGCCGCTGATGGCGTCAGACGATTTTGGAGCTGTCATCCGTGATGGCGATGACGTGGCAACGGTCCATGATCACATGTTCCCCTCTGCGAATACCGCCATCCCAACCATGGTCGACATGCCCAGGCCACAGGAAGCGATCGAAAAACACCAGGAGTTTCTCGAAGGCGTGATGCGTGTGGATCTCTTTGGCTTGAAGGAGGGCGGTGGTATTGAGGGAGAGCTTCATGCACCGTTGCGACCGATTGTGCCTGAACTCGAGCCCGGGACCACCTACCTGCTTGAAGCGATCATCCGTACGGTCAAAATGGGTCACATCTTCACGCAGGGGACGGCTGATTCAAACCAGGTGTGGATGGATGTCGAAGTCTCCAGTGGTGATCGAGTGATCGGCCGAAGTGGTGGATACATCAATGATCGCAACGAAGTCGATCCGTGGTCGCACTTCGTCAACTCTTTCGTGATCGATCGTGACGGCAACCGAATCGACCGGCGGAACGCCCAGGACATCTTCACGGCGCTCTACAATCATCAGATTCCGCCCGGTGCAGCGGATGCAGTGCATTATTCATTCATGTTGCCCGAGGATGTGACTGAGCCGGTGACCGTGACCGCGAGTCTGAAGTACCGCAAGTTCGACACGCAATTCATGCGATTCGTCGAAGAGGATCCCGACTACGTGAACGATCTTCCGGTGACGGTACTTGCGGAAGACTCGATCACATTCCCAGTCGCGGGAGGCGAGCCAGTCGAGAATGCGGATTCGCCGGTTCCTGAATGGCAGCGGTGGAATGATTACGGCATCGGACTGTTGCGCAAGGGGCCCAGGGGAGAACTCCTGGGTGCTGAAGAAGCATTCCAGCAGGTGGAGGCGCTTGGTCGCAGTGAAGGACCGATCAA
>JAQWRC010000017.1 GCA_029243925.1 Phycisphaerales bacterium | reverse complement strand
AACAGCACCCCTGTGGGCGTACGCCCATAGGCGGATTGACAGGATTCGATCTCGGCATGCTGCTCTTCAACATGCATGTGGACCACCAGTCCACGCGCCTTGGCCTGCGAATGAAGTTCGATCACCTGGTCGATGGGCACGGCACGAATTGAATGCGCCACGACTCCCATGGTCTGGCCCGGCACACACCGCGCCTGAGCAGCATCGAACGATTCCCAGTACGCATCGAGATTCGACGTGTCGAATGAACACTGCCCGCCTACCAACGGCTGGCCTATTCCTCCTGCAACGTAGTGCGCCTGAAGCAAGACGATGCGGATGCCAACCTGCGCTGCCGCTTCCAAGACGATGCGATCTCCCTCGAACGCGCCCCCTGCAACATGATGCAAATAGTGAAACTCACCAACCGTCGTGATTCCACTGCGCCGCATCTCTGAAAAAGCTGAAACGCACAGCGAATGCATGCGATCGGCATCAAGGGACTCAACGAGGTCATACATGGCTGCACGCCATGTCCAGAAGTCTTCCCGATCTGCAGGAAACTGCTCGCCGAGTCCACGCAGCCCACGCTGGAATGAATGACTGTGGGCATTGATGAATCCCGGGAGCAAGGCGGCTCGTGGATGTGTCACGGCTGACGTGCTGCCCTGCTCGACGGCCGCAATACGTCCGTCAAGACCGAAGTCGACCTTGACTCCCTCAACGAACGCGCCATCGATCCAGGTCAATCCTGCTTGAATACTGCCAGCGCTCAACGACAGAACTCCTCAATCAAAGCCAACATGAACTCTCGCCCTTGAGCATATTCCGCCGACGGCATGAACTCGTCAGGCTGATGCGCCACAGCAATATCCCCAGGTCCAACCACGACGCATTCCAATCCCAACTGCTGTAACCAGGCGCCATCAGTGCCGTACGACACGCCAAGGTCTTCCGTCTGCCCGAGCAGTTTGCACGCCGTTTGATGCAAACGAGCGTCCGCAGATGTCATCATGGATGGCGTTTCATTCATCAGCTCAAGCGTCCATCGCTCGCCATCAAGTACGACCGCCAGTTGGGCTCGCAGCCGATCGATCCATTCATCTCGATCCTGGTCCGGCAACAGCCGAAGCCCGATGTCGAGCGTGCATCGATCTGGCGTCATATTCCATGCTTCCCCCCCATCAATACCGACCAACGAAAGCACCGGACTGCCCAGCGATCCAAAGGCCGCACTTGTCGGCGTGCGCAACTCGAGCAACTCGGTTCGCATACGCTCCAGCTCCGTGATCGCCCGCCCCATCGGCGCGATCGCGTTATGTCCAATGGCCGGGTTACCCGTATGCCCGTTCTCTCCTTCAACAATCAGGCGGACTTTGAGAAATCCCTTGTGCATGCGAACGACTTGCATGGATGTCGGCTCACCAATAACCGTCGCCTTTGGCAATCGACGATCGTCTGGCCACGACTCCGCCAGTGCCTTTGCGCCGAACCCTCCCACTTCTTCATCGCACGTCAACATCAACACCAGCGGATGGGCAAGCTCTCGACTCGCAGCTTCACGAACCAGATTGATGGCCAGAGCATCAAAACCCTTCATGTCACAGGCGCCTCTGGCATGCAATCGGCCCTCCCGCTCGGTCAAGGTGAACGCATCACTGGCCCAACCAGTTCCCGCCGGGACGCAATCCAGATGCCCCGCCAAAACGAGTCCATCACCGCTGCCATCGAGTGTTCCAACGATGGCCACGAGATTTTCCTTGTCGTCATGCACGGGCATTCGGATCAACTCGACACCGGGAACCTGCAATTTGCTGCAGGCCAGCTCGATGGCAGGCGTGTTGGATCGGCAACTGGTGGTGTCGATGGCAACAAGCTCGGCAAGCAGCTGAATGTCGTCTGTGGCGTGGGCTGTATCCATGGTCGCTGGTGATCGTATCATGGTCATCCTCGTAACCACCAAAGGAGTCCACCTGATGCCCCCTGCAGCTTCCAAATCCAAACGCAAAGCCATTACCCCCGAGGACCTGCATGAACTGACATTTGTTTCAGATCCGCAGGTCAACCCTGCGGGCGACAAGGTCTTGTTCACACGCAAGCGCATCGGCGACAAGAATGCATACGAAACCAGCCTCTGGATGGTGCCCACAAAGGGAGGCGCACCAAAGGCATTCACCCATGGACCACGGGATGGACAGGGACGGTGGTCACATGACGGCAGCCGGATCGCATTTACTTCAGCTCGTGACAAGCAATCTCCACAGATCCACCTCATGCCATCTGATGGCGGGGAAGCTAGCGCGCTGACGAACTTGCCTGAAGGCAGCCTATCCCAGTTCAAATGGTCCCCCGACGGCAGGTACATCGCATTCTCATTCAGAGAGCGTGAGCAGGCATGGACCAAGGCGGCCAAGAAGGAACGCGAGGAATCCGGAGCAACGCCCCCGCCGCGTGTACTGCACAACACCTGGTACCGACTCGATGGAGACGGCTACTTCAACGCCGAACGGTACAAGTTGTATCTCGTCGACACGGCAACCGGCGCAACACGATTGCTCTACGGGAAAGACGTCATTGGATGGTTCTCGTTTGACTGGTCGCCCAACAGCAAGACACTTGCCGTGACAAGCAACCGTTCTCGCCGCGGAATCCTCGGGCGAGCCAACGATGAACTGTTGAAGATCGACGTGGAATCAGGACGCATCACCCCACTCAAGAGTCTGCCTCGTGGACCCAAGACCAGCATCCAATGGTCGCCCAACGGCAAATACCTTGCCTGGGCCGGGAGAGACAGCACGGACGGCGTCTATTCAACCAAGAACCTTGAACTCTGGACGTGCGATGCCACTGGCCGCAATGCCCGTTGCCTGACCGGCAAGACGGACTGGTGCCTCATGGCCTGCGCACTTTCGGACACTGCAGACGTTTCATTTTCACCCAACCTGCAATGGGCACACGATTCCAAACGACTTCTGGTTTCGATCGGGTGGCACGGGCAATCTCATGTCGCGTCAGTCACACGCACTGGATCATCCTGCCGCATGCTGACCGATGGCCGGGTTGTCATCAGTCCGGGAAACTGCTCCGCCGATGGGCGCATCATGGCAATGATGCTGGACCAGCCGACTGCTCCACCGGAGATTCATGTTGGCAAGATCAACGCAACCAAGATCACGCCGCGAAGCCTGACCTCTTTCAACGAGGACTATCTAGCCAGTCGGCATGTCCGATCTCCACGCATGAAATGGATTCGGTCCACCGATGGAAC
>JAQWRC010000003.1 GCA_029243925.1 Phycisphaerales bacterium | reverse complement strand
CCAACTGAATGTCAGGGCTGGCACAGGTTTCATCCATATCCAGCACTGAATTGGCACTCCCCCCACCGCCAGCAAGGTCAATGTGAGCCAAGGATGCTCCCAGCAGGTACCATTCGCGGCCAATGCTGCATCCAGCCGATCCCAATCTCCGCAACGTGGCCATCATCGCCCACGTCGATCATGGCAAGACCACCCTCGTCGACAGCATGCTGGGCATCTGCGGTTCATTGAAACAGGCGGACCAGCAGCAGGACTGCATCCTGGACTCCGACCCCATCGAGCGTGAACGCGGCATCACGATCTTTTCCAAGAACTGCTCGGTGAACTACCACCCCAAGTCCGGTGATCGCACAGGCGAGTCGTTCCGCATCAATCTCATCGATACACCTGGCCATGCTGACTTCGGCGGTGAAGTCGAGCGGGTCCTCAAGATGGCCGACGGCGTACTCCTGCTCGTCGATGCATTTGAAGGACCGATGCCACAAACTCGATTCGTGCTCGGCAAGGCGCTTGAACTGGATCTGCCGATCATTGTCGTTGTCAACAAGTGCGATCGACCAAACGCCCGACCTGATGAAGTCGTGAATGAAGTATTCGATCTGCTTGTAGCGCTTGAAGCAAGTGACGAACATCTCGATTTCCCGATCATCTACGCCTCGGGCAAGGATGGTTGGGCCTCACTGGATCCAGCAGTTCCATCTGCCGACGTTACACCTCTGCTCGATGCGGTCATCAAGCACATTCCATGCCCCGTCGGGTACGCGGATGTCCCACTGCAAATGCTGATCACCAGTCATGAATATTCCTCCTATGTCGGACGCATCGCCATCGGTCGCATCTACGCCGGCGCGCTGAGCTCCGGCCAGGCTGTTTCAATCTGCCGCGCAAATGGGAGCACGAATCGCGCAAGGGCATTGAAGATCTACCGATTCGAGGATCTCGGAAAGGCTCAGGCCGAACTCATTTCCGTAGGCGATCTCTGCGCCATCGAAGGTCTCGGCGAGTTTGAAATTGGAGACACCGTCGCCTGTCCCGATGAGCCGCACCCCATTACTCGAGTCGCGGTTGACGAACCTACGCTGCACATGCTTTTTCGGATCAACGATTCACCATTTGCCGGGACAGAGGGAAAATTCGTCACGTCACGTCAGGTTGCAGACCGTCTGGAACGTGAGCTGCTTTCAAATCTGGCATTGCGTGTCGAGCCAGGTGCTTCTTCGGAGGAGTTCAAGGTCTCGGGACGCGGCTTGCTGCATCTTGGCATTCTTCTTGAGAACATGCGCCGCGAGGGCTATGAACTCTCCGTCGGGCGACCCGAGGTCATTCTCAAGGAGATCGACGGAGTGACCTGTGAACCGATCGAACTGCTCACGGTCGATGTCGATGAAGGTGGCATGGGCGCAGCACTTGAACTGCTCGGCTCCCGGGGTGGCGAAATCCAATCCATCGATCAGCGCGGGGAGCGCATGCATGTGGAGAGTGAAATCCCCGCCCGTGGCCTGATCGGACTGCGAAGTCGCATGCTGACCGCCACCGGAGGGCAGGCCATCATGCATCATACCTTCCAAAAATATGCGCCCGTTCGAAACGTCAACTACGGACGATCGAATGGCGTCATGATCGCCACCGAAAGTGGACAAGTCAAAACCTACTCCCTGTTGAATCTCTCCGAACGCGGCATCATGTTCGTGGAACCACAAGACAAGGTGTACGCCGGTCAGATCGTGGGGGAAAACAGCCGCGACAATGACCTTGGAGTCAACGTCGTCAAGGGCAAGGCGTTCTCCAACGTACGCGAATCCAACAAGGAAGCGACTGTGGTCCTCAAGGCCCCGCGACTGCATTCGCTGGAAGAGGCGCTTGAGTACATCGAATCAGATGAACTGGTCGAAATCACGCCCGACTCGATCCGCTTGCGGAAGAAACTGCTCAGTGAAGTGGAACGAAAACGATTGGACCGTGACCGTCGCTCCAAGCAGGATCGTTGAGCACGGGTCACCTTACTTAATCTCATTCAAAAACGCCGCCGTGGCACCGAAATACCACGGCGACGCCGTGTATGCGTAAGGACGACGTGGTCCCCACAACGTTCATAGGTACGATTGCATCACATCAACTGCATGGCCCCCATGCACTGATGATGGTCAGCAGATCCGTGACGTCGACCAACCCGTTGGCATCGATGTCCGCGTCACACTCTTCGCATGGTCCCCATGCACTGATGACGGCCAGTAGATCCACGACGTTCACACTCCCGTCACCATCAACATCACCGAGGCATGGCGTCATGCAATCGTCATTCGTGATGTCAATCGACGCGACTCCCTGCCACGTCATGCCTTCGGCC
>JAQWRC010000397.1 GCA_029243925.1 Phycisphaerales bacterium | reverse complement strand
ACCCGGCTGAGGACAGAAGCACCCACTTCTTCTTCATGAGTCAATCCTTCTTGACGTTCAGCCCCGCGAGCATCTTCTGCAGCCATGTCACCTTCTTCGTGACCATGTCCGGGCTGTCGCGTTCGCCGACGAGCCCCATATCACCACACCACAGATCGGCGGGCTGCTTCATGAGCATACCGTCCGATGAGATGTTGAACTGGGCCCGGACATCCTCGAGCGGCTGCTCAAGATAGCCGGACCAATCGAACCCCAGCTCCAGGAAGTTCGTATTGCATCGGCCGCCACGCTCGTAGGCGCCGATGACGATGTCCGGCCTGAACTGGTTCCGCCACATTGGAAGTGTCTTGTCGAACTGCAGCCCGACCTGGAACTGCGCCACGTACGCGATCAGCGCCTTCCCGAGGTCCATCTTCGCCAACGCACCATCGAATGCGATGATGCACGTCTCGCCCAGCGGCGTGGTGGGATATCCCTCGAGCACATGGTGGATGTCGTGCACCTTGAGTCCATTCGAAAATGGAGCATGCGGCGTTCCCGGCAACGGGAAGTTGTTGTCGTCGTAGTACTTCGTCAGCACCTTGGCGAAGAGTCCATCGTCCAGATCGCGATACCGCTCGTACTGCGCAAGGACCTTCTTGTCTCCATCCATGTGCAACGGCCCTTCGGCGAACTTGAGCGACAGACCCGTCAGGGATCGACCGGCCAGCACCGTGCTCGGTCGAAGCATGCAGATCGTCAACTCCATCACCGCGTTGTGGCAGAGCTTGTGCAGTTCCTTGGCGAACTTCTTCTTGAAACCGAACTCGCTTCCCAAGCGGGCGAAGACATCGATTCTCATCTCTTTGTGCTCCTCCTCAAGGAACGGCAGGATGCCCGCCATGTTCATGACCTCCTGCCGGAGCTCAACGTCGGCGATCCTGTCTGCGGCTCCCGCGATGGTCCCATCGATCTGATCGACATCGATCTCGGACTGGAACAGGTGCGCGGACATCGCGTGCAAAGTGGCCTTGTGGACCTCGTGCAGCTCCAGCGTTCCATCCGCTGTGGCAACGCATTTGAGCACGCCCAGGATGTACTCCGCCTGTTCACCTCGAACACTCAGAATTTTCTTCATGTGATTTCGCCTCGCTGATTGAAGACATGTGACGACTTGAAACGTATGGACTCGCCGATGCTCTTCGACGCCGACAGATCATCCGCTAGACATTGAACAGGAAATGAACAACATCGCCGTCCTGCATGATGTAGTCCTTGCCCTCACTTCGCAGTTTGCCCGCTTCGCGAATCGATCGTTCACTCTTGTATTCCTCGAGTTCACCAACGAGATAGCATTCTGCACGGATAAAGCCCCGCTCAAAATCTGTGTGAATCACACCGGCGGCCTGCGGGGCCGTTGATTCCTTGCGGATGGTCCATGCCCTGATCTCCTTCTCGCCCGCAGTAAAGTAGCTCTGCAAACCAAGCAGGTCGTAGGCTCCGCGGGCGACAACCGCCAACGCGGGCTCTGCCATCCCGAGTGATTCGAGCAGTTCGTCTCGATCCGATTCCTCGAGCTCGGCCAGCTCGGATTCGATCCGGGCGCATACGGCGACAAGTCGGCCACCATTGCAGTCCACCCACCTGGACACGGCCGCAACACGTTCACCACTGCCGTCCAGCTCATCTTCATGGACATTGCAGACATAGAGAACATCCTTGGCTGTAATGAACCCAAAGCTTCGAATGATGGCCTGTTCATCCAAATTCCACTCCGCACTGCGAAGCGGCATTTCCCGATCGAAGACCTCCTTGCAACGCTTCAGCACGGCGAGTCGCACCTTGGCATCGGCGTCCCCGGACCGCGCAACACGTTCTGCTTTCTTCAACGACGATTCCACCTGCTGCATGTCGCTCAGAAGCAATTCCAGTTCGATGACCTCGATGTCGCGAATCGGATCGATCGAACCGTCAACGTGGGTGATATCGTCATCTTCGAAACAACGAACGACATGCAGAATGGCGTCGACTTCTCTGATATTGGCCAGAAACTTGTTGCCAAGGCCTTCGCCCTGTGACGCACCCGCCACGAGTCCGGCGATGTCAACGAGTCGAAGTGATGCCGGGATGATCTTCTTGGTGGTCACATAGCGATTGATCGTCGCCAATCTCGGATCAGGTATGGAAACAACGCCGACATTCGGCTCGATTGTGCAAAACGGATAATTCTGCGCATCGATTCCTGCCGCTGTCAATGCATTGAACAACGTGCTTTTACCGACATTCGGCAAGCCGACAATTCCGCATTCCATTACGAATCACTCCTGATGGCACGAACAACGGCGCACAGCGAATTTGGGTGCCCCGTTCGTGCGTTTCGTCCCGTCGAGACGATCTCGACATCGCTGAATCCATGTGACTGGAGCGCATCCACCAACTGCGGCTGAAGCATTGCTCCCCCGATGCAGCGGAACCAATCATCGATGCTGCTGCGAACAACATCTTCAATTGCCGCCGCAAGCACGATCTCCGCAAAACACAATCGACCACCGGGCTTGAGCACCCGGGCGATTTCCGCCATGACCGCATGTTCATCGGGAGACAGATTGAAGATGCCGTTGGCCGTCACCACATCAAGATGCGCATCGGGCAATGGAATCGTCTCGGCACGCGTGCAGAAGACCTGAGCATCGTTGTACCCCGCGTCGTCGAGATTCGCCCGCACCGCAGCAATCATCGACCGTGACCCATCAAGGCCCGCCAGACGGGCCGGTTGTCCGAATCGCCTCGCATACATGCACAGATCAAGCCCGGCACCGCAACCGAGGTCAAGCAGTTTTTCATTGGGCGACAATGCAACGGCGTCCTGCGGGTTCCCCGCACCGGTAAACGTGTCACTGCACGCTGGAGGCAATGCATCAAGCGCAGCGGGGTCGTACCCCACCGCCTCGGCGAACGCACGCCCCACAGGAAATCCGTGCTTCGTGCCCGGCGACTCGGCGACGAACCCATAGCGATCGAAGACCGCGTCGCGGATTTCTTCGGGGCTCATGGATGCCAGCGATCGTGCCTCGTCTGCCACGTCAGTTGGCCGGCTGCGGAGTGGTTCGCAGATATGGCTTGATCTCGGTGTACCCCGCGGGGAACAACGTGTCCGCTTCCTCATTGCTCACGGCCGGAACAATAATGCAGTCATCCCCATGCTTCCAGTTGGCGGGAGTGGCGAGCTTGTGCTGATCCGTCAACTGCAGGGAATCGATCACTCGGAGCAACTCGTCGAAATTGCGTCCAGTGCTTGCAGGATACGTCAGGGTCAGACGGACCTTGCGGTTGCTGTCGATGATGAAGACGCTTCGCACCGTCAAGGTGTTGTCGGCATTCGGATGGATCATGTCGTACGCGTTTGAAACGCTTCGATCTGCATCGGCCAGGAGTGGGAAGTTCAATGCGACTCCCTGGGTTTCCTCGATGTCCTTTGCCCAGCCATGGTGGTCATCGATTGGATCGACGCTC
>JAQWRC010000391.1 GCA_029243925.1 Phycisphaerales bacterium | reverse complement strand
ACGGAAATCACTGCCGAACAATTCGATCGGTTCCGGATTGATCGCGAAGGCGCGTGGCAGGTGGTATCGGTATTCAGCTTTGCCAAGAATGGCCGAGTCGCCGGCGGCAACCGATTGCGGATAGCCGCGGACGGAGTACATGCCGCCCATGACATACTGAAACTGAGGGAGAAGCCGGCTGTTGAAAGCCCATTGGCCGCCGCAGTACAGCATCAGCTCATGAGCGAGTGTCGACGACTCGGGAGTAGAGGGATCATTCCACGCCGACGGGTCCAGCAATGGCTCGAGGAATGTCCAATAGGCGGCGCTCCAGTTCAGCTTCGCCCAGTTCTCCGCTGGATCGATTCGGCCCAGGATCGAAAGTTCCTGCTCGGGATGGTGGAGGGTGTTGAACTCGACTCCAAGTGAGCCGGTGAAGTTCGACCAGTCCCCGCGGTGATCCGCTTCGAACATGAGAAAGGGAATCAGGAAGTCTTCCGATGCCTGAACATTGAACAAGTTGTTCTTTACGGAGACGTTCTGCAAGCGGAGGCCGGTGACCAGATCGAGAAAGAAGGCGCCATCTTGATGGAGGTTCATGGTCGCGTTGCCGGTGACGGACCATGAATGGCCGGTAAAGGCATCGTCCAGAACACCAAACTCATCGGCGACGAATTCATTCCAGTCTCCGGCGATGCTCCATCGAATTCGATCATTGCCGGGCAGGGGCGCTTCGTATTTGCCGAAGATCGCGTTTGATTTCTCGAAGTCGGACGTGAGGTATTCCAGGCTCAGGGTGTCGTCGTTTCCCGTCAACTGTGAATGGAACATTCCATAGCGCTGGCGGAAGTAGCCTTCCTGCTTCGTACCCGTGTTTGAAAGTTCGGCGTAGAGGGAAAGAGGTTTGTTTTCCAGCACCAGAAAGTCCAGTGAGATGCCACCGGGTTCAGTTGATGCGGCGACGGAGGTCTCGACATCACGGCCGGGGTGCCGGCTGAGATAGAGGAAGTAGTCCTCCAGCGCCTTTCGGCGCAGCAGATCACCTTGGACCTGTTCGCCGTCCACCTCGCGATCCCCCTGCAGTGGAGATTTGTTTCGAATGGCCACATGCAGTGGACTGTTGACACGATCTTCCTCGGTGACACGATCACCGGAGGCGACCGTTCTGACCTCTTTGATTCTGCCGACGGTCAGGATCAGTTTCAGATCCGTATCACCCTCGGGGCGAATGTCCTGAAAGAGATTGGCTTGGTTGTCGCTGATCTGCTCTGGGTCGACGCGGACGACAACACCGAGCAGACCATCCTGAATCAGGACCGCGGTCAACACTCTGACCACATCACTCAATGCACTCGACCAGATGATGCCGCCGGCTTCGTTGATGGCTGCCAGTGACGTGATGACTTCATGCCCCGGTCGAGCGCCGATCCAGCCCTCGGTCGTATGCGTGAGTACGAGGGGAGTTGCAAGAAGGGTGCTCAACTTCGGTAGATCCTGGTGCGGATACTTCCAGTCAAGTTGGATCGTGGACACGTTGTACGGGTAGCCGTCCTGATTCGCCTCGATGCCGGGTCGAGGCAGCACGTCGTTCTGCGCGTCGGCCTGATCGGTGCTGGCCGCCTCGTCGGAGTTGGTGCTTGATTCATCAACCTGAGCTGCTGCAATGGCGCTGCTCAAGAGCAGGCAGAGCACCGGAATATGGTTGAGCAGCAGCACCAAAATCTCCTTGATCGCCTCTGGTTCGACCTGTGAGGGTTGTACAGGTTACATCGGTCCGGATGCAGCATCGAGGCCATCTGGAGCGTATTTCCTAGCCTTCTCAAACCCCATGAAAGGCACCCTGTTTCCCGCTGATTATCGGTGCAGAGGCAAATGAGCTGCTTTCTCGCGTTGCCTTTCGTCTTCCGGTGAAGGAGGGGTGGTTTCAGGTCGACGACGTGTGGGGCCGCAGGGTTCGGCTTCACCAAGGATTCAGTTGTACCCATCGGAGATTTGTCATGCGGACACGGATGTTCAACGGAACGCTCATGCTGGCCACGATCGGATTCGTATCCGGTTGCTCAAGCACAATGACTGCTTCACAGCAGGCTGCTCCAGCAATGGTGTCTCTTGCGGTCATGGAACAGGACCTGGAGATCGCCACGTCAACACCATCGGGTTCTTCGCTGTGCCTGATGGCATGCGATGATCTTGGTCAGGAAATGTGGCTCTGGGAAGTCGTGCTGGCCGAGCAGTCACGCTTGCACCAACTTGCGCAAGCCGATTGACGTCGGCTCAATATTGCGATTTCAGATTCTGAAGGGCCTTGCGCTCACGAAGATTGATCGCGGTTGATTTCAATTCCTCGAGCCTTTGAGCGACGTACGCGGCTCCATGTACACGAGCGAGTGTCGGAGCAAGACGGCGCATGTCGGCTGCGGGGAAGTTCCTTCTTACATGTTGATCGAGCAGGTCTGCGTAGTCCCGTCCCTGGGGAGTGGCGAGGCTTTGCCCCAACAATGACCACAGCATGTCCCGTTCTCTGGACGTCACGCGCTTCAGACGCTCGAATGCCGCCGCGAAGGCGGCATCCCGCTGCTCTCTGAACAACGAACCAAGTGCAGCTTGTGCGGAAGCCGATCCGGCAGCTTGTGCCTCAGCGGCTCGGTTCCACAATCCGATCGCCATGACATCGTTTCCCAGAAGTGCCTGTGCACTGATGGCGGCTGCATAGGCATCGTCACTGGGCGACTCGACGGCGGCATCCAGCAGCAGCATCGCCGTGTTGTTCAGATCCTCCATGGTGTCTGATGGAGTGATGGGAACTTCTGGCCGCCTCATCTTTTCTGGCGCCATGCATTTGATGAATGGGTCACCAAAGACATTGATTCGCCATGGCATTGCGAACGGCGATTCACCCGGCCAATATCGCACCGCGGCTCCGAACGGGATCCCTCCAAGCAGTTTGCGTGTCAGGATGGTGGGCGGCATGAAGCCGGGCAGCATCGGTTCATGTGAGGAGCCTGCAAAGGAATACACGCCTTTGCGGAGCCAGCGCCCCCCGACCGTATCCGGATTGCCTGGCGTCTTCATCGACCAGCTGTGCAGGAGATAGAGCATTGCCGGCGTGTTGAGCACGGGGACCTCATACGGCGAAACACGTTCACTGCCGAGATCGAAGAAATCCTGGTTGCCCTTTGACGTCATCATGACGACGTCGGCCGTGAGGCCCCCACTGGTTTGCGCTTGAAGTTGCGCAAGTGTCAGAGATTCGTCATAGGTGACATCGAATTTAAACAGGGAATCCAGTCGCGCGGTTTCCCCGAGCCCATACTTTCGCCAGTCACCTTCATCTGGATAGGTATTGCCAAGCCAGACACGATCTCGGTTGAGAAAGTAAGCGCTCATGGCAACGTAGGCCGAAGCGGTTTTTCCGCCAAAGATCCAGCTGCCGAATCCCCACCGTGTCCCATCCAGATTTCTGCCGAGGCAGTCGGTCGTTGCCCGCGCCCCTTCGAATATTTGCGGAGGGAGACCATCAGGAGCGCTGCTTGGTTCGAAGACACATCGTGCAGGCAATGTTCTGCAGATCGTGAGCAGTTCAATTGCATCGCCGATTGCGTTCCATGTCTCGCCGGTCGAGGAAACCAGCTCGTTGACGGTCGCGATCAGTTCCTTCGTCCGATTGGCATCAAGCACGTCATCTGTTTCACCCCAGTCTCCATCAAGCCAGACGACAAACTGGCCGTGGGCGGCGGCGAGCGCTGCCGCAGCGGTCCATGCCGGATCGGACATTGAAGTGACGACAACGCCGGCAGGACGGAACTTGCGTTCCGCATAGGCTTGTGCCGGAGTGGTTGCAGTCGACTCGTCCTTTCGCCATGCCAGAGCGACGGCACGTTGTACGAGTTCACGCTTCGCTGCAGTATCACGAGGCAACGTGCCGACGGAGGCGCGTCGGTAGACGACTTCCGGTTGATATTTCCGGATGAACATCGGGGCGTAGAAGGAGTCCTCGAAGAGGACCGGCCACCGGTCATGCCTTGTCCAATTCTGCAACTCGGCAAGATATGTCGCCGCATCTGGAACCAGCACGACCTTCTTTGAGATTGGGCACATGCCTCGGATGAACTGTGTTCGCATTGCGAGACGTGTTGGCCATTCCACGTCCTCTGCAAATCCACCTGGAAGCCGGGTGCGATCGGGTCCGGGAGTGGGCTCGGCGACCTGGGCAATTGAGGCGCCTGAGGCAAGAATGAGTAAGAGTGAAATGAGTGCATTTCGAATGTGCATGTGTCAATCATAGGATGGAGGGCATCTCTGTGGCACACGAAGAGTACGATGTTGCTTCAGATACAGGGAGACGGTCACCATGCCCACAGAACATCGCATTATTTCAATAGGAACCTTGGCGCATCATCCGCTTTGGGAGTCGCAGGGGGATCCCCGTACCCCACATGCCACCACCACTCTGGTGACGTCTGGTGATCAATGCGTACTGGTGAATCCAGCTCTCCCCCCACCGCTGTTGGAGGCTCGCATGCAGGAGCGGGTCGGGCACGGACTGGCGGAGGTGACGGATGTGTTTCTTACGAGTTTCTACCCCGACCACCGTCGTGGTCTGACCGCACTTGCCCATGCCACATGGCATCTGGCCGAAGCGGAGCATGAGGCGATGTGTTCCTTCCTCGAGACCGAGCAGGCCGAAGCACACCAGCATGGAGATACCGAGCGTCTGACTTTGGTGGATGACGAACACCGGTTGTTGGAGCGTTGTGTGGTGGCAGCGGATTCAATTGCGCCAGGTGTCGACCTCTTCCCCTTGCCTGGAGTATCTCCGGGCTGCTGTGGACTTCTGTTGCCCCAGCCCCGCCAGACCATTTTGATTTGCGGCGATGCAATGGCAACGGTTGAACATCATGAGCGGGCCATGGTGCTCCCCGAATGCTGGAATCGTGAACAGGCCATCGAGTCGTTCAAGGAAGCGGTGGAGATCGCCGACGTGCTGATTCCGGGTCGAGACAACGTCATATTCTGCTGAATGAAGCGGCGATGAAATTGGCCACGGCTCCCGAAGCGGGAGCCGTGGTTCGTACGTGGAACATGCATACTCCTGAAGGGGAGCAGAAATGGTCGGGGGCGATGGTGATCGCGGCCCGGAGTGGAGGGTGTGTCAGCCAACGCCAAGGAGGCATCTGGCTTTTGGCTGATGCATTGGAGAGAGAAGCACCCCACGTACCTTACATGCTCGAACGTCCAATTCATTTGCGGATTCGGCAAGCCCTCAGCGTGCTTTTTCAATGCTCACCAGTGTGCTTCTGCGCCTTGCACGGTTTGTGCGGCCTGCGGGCGGTACCATGGTGCAGGAGCAGCCGCACATGAAAGAACACATCGCCATCTATGCGGGATCCTTCGATCCGATCACGAACGGGCACTTGGATGTGCTCGGTCGCGCCAGAGGCATGTTCGATCGGATCGTATTGGGGATTGGACACAATCCCGACAAACCATCGCTCTTCTCATTTGAGGAACGTGAGGCCATGGCCAGACATCTGGTCGCGGAGTTGCCTGATGGATCGAACCTTGCGCCTGTTTCTGTTCAGGCCTATCGCGGATTGACAGTGGACTTTGCTCGTGAGCGTGGCGCTTCCGCGTTGATTCGTGGCATTCGCAATGTCACGGATCTTGCCGGCGAGTGCCAGTTGGCGATGACCAACAGGCAGGTGGCGGAAGTGGAGACGGTGTTCATCGTGACTGGCGAAGCATTCGCATTCACTTCATCGGGCCTTATCCGCCAGATCGCCGGACTTGGGGGAGACGTGGATCGTCTTCGTCACATCGTGCCGGACATCGTCATTGATCGACTGCAGGCTTTGCAGTCGAACCCGGATTCCACCCTCTATACGATGGCGCGGGATCAGCACATCGACGATTCTTGAATCACATTGTTCAGTTGCGAGCGAGATGTTCCAGACCTGCTGTTCGCAGAATCGTCCGGAAGTTGTCGGAAAAGACGAAGTTCTCTTCCGGGAATTCAATGCCGGTCATGTTGTTGTCGACATGGCTGAACATCAACTCGATTTGGCCGATCTCGATCCACTGATCTTCTTCGGGCCCATGCCCTTTTCGTTCGACAGTGCCGGTTGTCGATGCACCGCCGGCATCGATTCGTTCCAGTGTGGCGTCGTATCGAATGGTTTGTCCAGGGAAGACATCAGCAGTCAATGTGGCGCGTGTGATCTTCGCGAGAATCACTTTTTCCTTGAATCCATTGACCGAGCCCACCAGGACTCCGGCAGTCTGTGCCATGCCTTCAATGATGAGGGAAGCAGGCATCACCGGGCGTGCAGCGTCGTCACCTGCAGCCGGAAAATGATCGTGGAGGTGTTCTTCCGCCAGCGAGACATTCTTGATGGCGACC
>JAQWRC010000365.1 GCA_029243925.1 Phycisphaerales bacterium | reverse complement strand
CTTCCCATGGATCGTGTGGTGCGAGTTGGAACTTGCTGAAACGGGAACGCTTGCTCGCCGTGATCATCTGCTCGATGTTCGCAATCAACTGCATCAACGGCAGATCCCCCCCATGGACACCCGATTTGGAATGGCGCTTGCCGGCGGATACGTGTTGGGACGAACTCCCAGCGACGTCACCTCCCAATCACTGCGCCCCGGGTCAGCCCTTCCGGCAATGCTGCGATCACGCGATCTGACTGGCCCCGAGCAGGCACACGACGAGTGGAACCGTGTGCGAGCAGGTGCCGGCTTTCTGCTTTCACTTCAAGTTACTTCCGAGGGTGCGTCGCTGTATTCAAATGCGAAGCGCACCATCGGTGGCATACGCCGTGCTCCGTGGGACGCACGGATGCAGCCTGCTGCTCAGGCCATGGCTCTTCTGAGCCTCAATGAGCTTCTTGAACATGATTACAACTATTTGAATCCGAACGGCAAGTAGCACGATGTATACTGAGGCAAGCGTCACACGTGACCTGCTTGCAACTGGAGATGAACGATGCGCAACTGCTTCAATCGCATAATTCACACGCTGCCTGGTGCCCTTCTTGCATTCATGCTTGGC
Source organism: Phycisphaerales bacterium (assembly GCA_029243925.1). Lineage (GTDB taxonomy): Bacteria > Planctomycetota > Phycisphaerae > Phycisphaerales > SM1A02 > SP202. Next base: position 1,914 of record JAQWRC010000365.1, on the reverse strand, counting down.
CTCCCGATCGCGCAAGCACAAGTGAGAAATCAAAAACCATTCCAGGCCGCCGAAGCACGTGTTCTGGGCCAGCTGGTCTACACCGACATAACCACGGAGTTCAACAACACTGAACTTCGGACCGTCATGGAGTTTTTTAAGACCTACACCGGGACGCCCACGATCATCCAGTGGATGAAGGACAACAGCCCAGACGGGTTGAACCCGGAACTGCTGATCACCATGAAGATCGACAATCAACCAGCACTGAATACGCTGGTCCGAATTCTTGACCAATGCTCCATCGACGGCGAATCCTACACCTGGCAGCTGCATCACGGCATGCTGGAAATCGGATCCAAGACATGGCTTGCACGACATTCCGCTCAGAAGACCGAAGTCTATGACATTGAAAATCTCATCTTTGAGATTCCTGACTTCGACAATGCACCGACACTCGATCTCGGCGGCTTCGGCGGCGGAGGCGGCGGCCTCGGAGGAGGCGGTGCTGGTGGTGGCGGCGGCATCGGCGGCGGCGGTGGCGGAGGCGGTACCGGCGGCGGCTTCGGCGGAGGTGGTGGAGGGCAAGGCGGCGGCGGAGCAGGTGGCGGCGGTTCACTCAGCCCCACAGATGAGGCGGAACGAATTGAAGAGCTCATCGACCTCATCGTGAGCTACGTCGAACCTGATGCATGGAAACGCAATGGAGGGGCATGGGCGAGCATTCGTGCCTATCGCAAATCCCTGATCATTCGAGCGCCTGATTTCGTGCAAAGACAATTGGACGGATACCCATTCGGGCCAGTCCCCCCCAGCAAGCAGACCCCGCTGCGAACCGTCAGCATTGAGAATGACCGCATGGTGGTCAGCGTTTCTCTTTCGGAACGGCTCCGCCGGGAACAGGCCGCGGAAGAGGCGTCGAAGACGAAGCCCTAGCCGCGTACAAGCATGTCACCGCATTTGTTCCCGTATGCGTTCATCAGAACCTGCAATAACGCGGCGGACCATTGAAGCATCGAATCGCAGCGGAATGTTCTCCGCTCCCAGCTCCGACATGATTTCAAGCACCACGGAAGCGACGTGCGATGGCTCGTCACGCCCATCCGGCGACCAATGGTTGTAGTCGGCCCAGGAAAGTGACACTGTGACGCGGCGCTCGCCAATCTGGGCCTCAAAGTTCCAACCGAGATCACGTTCAACCTCGGAATCGATATGGACCTGCATGGGAATCTCCAGTGTGCACCGAATCTCCGATGCCGGTAGCCTGTACTACCCTATCGCATGAACTTCCTTCTTGAAACACTTCGACTGGGGCTCTGGAACCTTCGGCTCCATCTCCTTCGCTCCACCCTGACAAGTCTGGGCATCATTCTTGGTGTCGCAGCCGTCATTCTCATGGTCTCCATCGGCGAAGGAAACAAGCAGGCCGCATTGCGCGATATACAGGAACTCGGAGCGAACAACATCATCGTTCGATCCCAGAAGCCGCCGGAGTCCACCTCATTTGGAACACAGCGACGGTCATTCCTTGTCACCTATGGCCTGCTTGATGAAGACCTTGCTCGCATTGACGCGTTTGTACCGGAGGCGGAACGCATCATTCCGCTGAAAACGGTCGGTTCGGAGATCTCCTACAAGGCACAACGAATCACCAGTCAGACATACGGCACACTGCCGGAACTCCGTTCTGTCCTGAATCTGGATGTCCGACCTACAGGTCGCTACCTCACGCCTGAAGACGTCACGCTGCGCAGGCCAGTTGCAGTCATTGGGCACAACGTTGCAGAGCAGTTCTTCAGGCTTGAGCACCCCATCGGCAAGGAAATACGAATCGATCAAACGGTGTTCACCGTTGTGGGCGTTCTCAAACCTGTCGGTCTCTCCGGGGGAGCCGGAGGCGCATTGGTGGGCCGCGATCTGAACCTCGATGTGCAC
>JAQWRC010000356.1 GCA_029243925.1 Phycisphaerales bacterium | reverse complement strand
GATACAGGGCTGGGTGTGCCTCCACAGGACCATGAACGCATCTTTGAGACGTTCTACCGCGTTGAGAACTACAAACGAGTGGCTGAAGGAACGGGCCTGGGGCTCCATCTGTGCCGCCATATCGTTGAAACAGTCCACCGCGGACAGATCGGTTTGGACTCGAAACTCGGAATGGGGTCAAGGTTCTGGTTTTCTGTCCCGATGGGAGAGGAAGCGGCCAAGAAGGTCGCGTAGACAGGGGCTCCCATGCCACAGCGAATTCTGGTTATCGATGATGAGATGCACATTCTTCAGGTGCTCTCGTTGAAACTCCGAAACGCAGGTTTCGAGGTTCACACTGCGGTTGATGGTGAGGAGGGGCTCCATCTGGCGCGCACGATTCAACCCGATCTGATCATCACGGATGTGCAGATGCCGTACATGACCGGCCTGGAACTCAGTCGAGTGCTGGCTGGTGATGTGGCGACGGCAGCCATACCTGTGGTGATTCTGACTGCACGGGGATATGCCCTTGATGATGACGACATCGATACGAAAAACATTGTTGAAGTGGTCAGCAAACCATTCAGTCCGCGTGCTGTGATCAATCTCGTGTGTTCGACGCTCGAGGGGAGCGCCCAGCACACCATACGCAGGGAGGCGGCGTGAAGACTTCAAATGCACAAGCCGCCTCGCATCGATCCTTCGATGAGTTGTCAGCCCGTGTTCGCGAGGCTGGCATGCTGTTGGTGTCCTGCGACATGAATGGCGTCATGTCATCACCCCGTGGTGATGGCGATTGGTTGTCTGCATTGCTTGAACGTCCTGCGATTATTCGAACTGGATTGGCTCAAGCGGCAGCCCACTGGGCAAGCAAGCCGGAGCCTGCTCCGTGTGCCGGCGTTCCCGGGTTGTGGTTCATCCCGATGGCTGTTGAACAGCGACGTCACCGAACTGGGTATGACGTGGTCTGCGTCCCGTGCGACACGTTGCTGGATGCAGAGCAGTTTCGCTCATTGTGCCAAGCGGCTTCAATTGATGCTGAGTACACGCGTGGGGCATTTGCAGCTCTTCCTCCGTCCTCCGAAGGCGATGTTCGACGTTTGGCAGTGCTGCTTCGTGGCTCGTGGGAAGACACGCGACGCCGTCAAGACAGCGAATGCGCACTTGAGGACGTGGGGCGTGAGCTTGCCGAGTCCTACGAGGAAATCAATCTTCTGTATTCGATCACCCAGAACATGACCGACGTCGAGTGTCCCGAGCATTTCCTTGAAGTGACCTGCGAAGAACTGAGGCAGCAACTTCCATATGCATGGGTGACTGCAGTTGTACAGGATGAGTTGGGTGACCCAACCCTTCGCCGCGGCCGAGTAGCCGTTGCGGGCAATCCAGGTCGAAGCGTCCAGTCCATCCGCTCGTTGGCTCGTGCACTGCTGCTTCGAGCAGAAGCGGGGGCGTCGATCGTGACTGCACCCGGACTCGACGGCGGAGTGCCTGGCCTGGACGGTACGGCTATCGCACAACCCATCGTGCGTGAGGGAAGAATCATCGGTTTGCTCATCGCTGCGGACAAGGAAGGTCCTGATCCCGATGCATCATCCGTCGACATCAAACTGGTCACTGCTGCGGCCTCGCATATCGAGATCTTTCTTGAGAATGCAGGTCTCTATGAGGACCTCAACGCGATGTTCCTGGGCACGCTCGAATCACTGACCGCATCCATCGATGCCAAGGACAAGTACACATGTGGACACTCGCGTCGTGTTGCCATGCTGACGCGGCAGCTTGCTGCAGCAAGTGGCTGCGATGCGAACACCTTGCACCGGATGCATATCGCCGGCCTCGTTCATGATGTAGGCAAGATCGGAGTTCCGGAGCGTGTGCTGGTCAAGCCTGGAAATCTCGATGAGGAAGAGTTCGACTGGATTCGACGGCACCCCGAGATCGGCCACCGCATTCTGCGTGATATCCCACACTTCGATGATGTGCTTGCCGGCGTGCAGTTTCATCATGAACGTTGGGACGGACGTGGATATCCCGCCGGCATCAGTGGAACCGAAATCCCACTGGTCGCCCGCATGATTGCCATTGCAGATGCATTCGACGCCATGACCTCAAGCCGGACATATCGAGAAGGCATGTCCA
>JAQWRC010000353.1 GCA_029243925.1 Phycisphaerales bacterium | reverse complement strand
CCTTGGGCGACGAATCCAAATGTGGCGGATGCACCAGGCTCCAGCACGCCATTCCAGAACTCATTTCGAATCGCCGTTTCGCCGCCATCAGGCTCGAGTACCGCGCCCCATATCGAACTGATCTGCGGACCAGACATATAGGAAAGCTCCCACGAAAACATCGTCTGATCTCCCATCGAGTTGGTCACACTCATTGCTGCCTCATAGCCACCTTCCCAACTGTTCACCAACTGGACCGCGACGGAATCCGGCCCTTGGCCGATCTGACCGCACTCCGACTGACTGCAAAGGACATCTGCACCCTGCCATTCGCCAGCGGCGTCAAGACACCCCGCCTCGGTCAGCAGCACGCAACCATCATTGAAGCAACAGGCACCAGACGGAACAGTCTCTCCATCACCGAAGATGACATCACATGCCGCATAGAACCCTTCTCCAACCGGGTCGAGTCGCTGCCAGATGACATAGAGAACATGCCGCCCTTCCCGCTCAGGCAGAACCGCTTCGAACCGATAGTCCTGGCCTTCAAAGCTGACTGGGCCAGTTTCGAGTTCTTCCATCTGCGCCCAATTCAATGGCGAATCGGGCGTCCAATCCTCCGTAGTCAACCACACCCGAAAAACACTGGGATCATGCGGGGTGGTGGCATACCAGATCAATTCCCTCGGCCCAGGCTGAACCTGTGTTGCCGGCCAATCATCACGAAGCATGTCCAGACAGTCGTACTTCTCATTGCCGGCGCTGGCCAGGTGCCCATCACGCACAGTTGCGTCATAGGAGGCATCCTGCTGATCCGCAGCTTCACCCGGGATGAAATTCACCAGTTCATGCCAATCGTAGAAGGCCTGCGTGCCGCAGGCCGCAACGGCGGCCTGCGCCGCCGGCGACTTTGGGCTTTCAGGACCCTCAAGATAAATCGAGTACACCCGACTGACGGGGCTTTTCATCGATCCATGTCCGAACGCCAACAACGACGGTACGAAAATCGCCGCAGCTGCGGCGATGATGGCATGAGCTTGCATTCTTCTTCTCCTTGTGCATCCAGTCGATCCGGGCACGCAACATGCCACGCAGCAGTACATACGGATAGCTGGCGAGCATGGTGCCATGCATATCGAGACTTTGATTCATTCAAAACTGGATTGCTTCAAGCAGAGCAAGAACGTTCCGGAGGCGCTCTACTTCTTCATTGAGGGCGCAGGTCCATCGAAACTGACCGGGCCGGGCCCAGCAGACACGATCAACAGCAGCGCTCCGATCAATGCCAGATTCTTCATGAACTGGATGAACTCTTCTTCATTGCCGTTTGGAGGATGGAAGACGATCGTCGTGGGAATAAGAAAGACAATCAGCAGCAGCGCGCCCCAACGAGCCTTCAATCCGAGGATCAATGCCAAACTGCCCAACATCAGACATGCAATCGCACCAACAAGCAGAACCTGTGGCAGAAAGATCCCTTGGTCCCCCATCATCGCAGCGGTGCCTTCAAATGTTCGAATATCCTTGATGCCCGACCAAAGAAAGATCGCGGCAAGCAGAATACGTCCCGTCAGTGGCAATAAAGCTTGCATGTGCAATGCCTCCCGATCCCCAATATCGGTTCACCAGACGATGAAACTGCATGAATCATCTCCCGCAGGAGAGGTGCATCTTCGGCCTAGGCCAGTGCTTCCCGCTCAAATGCCAATCGAGCGGCATCGTACGCACCGGGGTCCGTGGAATGCTGCGATTGCATCTCGACCTTTGCCTTGGCGTATTCCACCGACAACGTAGAGGCCTCGCGGAGCAAATCACGGAATCGGATGGCGTCCTCCCAGAAATCGCCGCCGATCTGAACCATATGCAACTGAACGATGCATTGGCGATCAATACTTCGAGTGAAATACCGTCGTCCAGCTACTCCATTCTCGCCGTGGCAACGAAAGCCACTTTCCTTGAGTGGGTCGATGCATCCAGATGCATCGCGGAGATGATCCACGCCGACAAGAAGGTCAATGATGGGACGGCACGGGAGGTCAGCGATGGCAGTGCTTCCAACATGCTCAATCGCAACAACAAGGCCGTCGCAGGCGGACATCACCCGCGCGGCTTCTTCCGTAAAGCACTCGATCCATTGAGATGACCAGGGGCGAAGTTCCACCGAGGTGGTATCCAACCCAATATCCGCCCAGCGACTTGATTCAGCATTCGACTCGATGTGCGTGTCGGTTGTCACGGCTACCTCCATGGATGTACTGCAAGCCACATGCACAAGATAGGACAATGAGCAGGAGCCCGCCAATCAAATACCGGGCCCCGATTGGGAGCCCGGCTTGAAATAGAAGTCATTGATTGGAGTATCAGGGACGACCACCGCCACCACCACCGCCTTGGCCACCGCCGCCGCCACCACCACCTTGGCCGCCGCCGCCACCTTGGCCGCCTGGACCACCTTGGCCGCCACGTCCACCTTGACCGCCTGGGCCACCTTGGCCACCTTGGCCGCCTCGGCCACCACGACCGCCTCGACCTTCAGAGCCGCCAAATCGTTCGCGCATCGCACGAATCAGTTCCATACGTTCGTCTTCACTGAGTTCGCCGTCACCATTGGTGTCGTAACGAGCACGAATTTCTTCTTGGTTGAAGTCACTCATGCCACCGCGTTGCTGACCGCGGCCACGCCCGGCAAACTGCTCGAAGAGTTCATCGCCGAGCATTGAGCGAAGTCGCTCGAGGTACTGCTCATCAAGTTCCCTACGCTTTCGCTCGACTTCATCCATAGGATCATCTGATTCTTCGCCATTGCCCCTGTTGCGACCCCATGATCCCCACGACATCTCACCATTGGCACGACGTTCGAGGAACTCCAGCTCACGAGGCTCTTCATGCTTGCGAACCAGCATGAGATGCCGTTCGAGCAATGGGCTTGTTTCACTTACATAGCCTGCTTCCAGAGACACGATGGCCGCCTGCAGGTCGGGACCGACTTCTTCAGACTGAAGAGCCTGGTCCACCGCCCGCTGGAATCGAGACGTTCGGAAGATGCGAGGATATCCATCGCGGAGAGCTGAAGATCGAAACTCAACTGCATGCTCCACGGGAAGTCCTGCAGTAATTGCTTCGATGTACTGATCGTTCACATTGCGAATCCGGCGCTGCAAATCCAATCGCCGCTTCAGCAGGTCAAGGGACTTCTGATCATCACCAAGACTCATCGCGGTGTAGAGATCGATTTGTGATCCGTTGTCGTATTGATCACGAGCCACGAGAGCAGAATCGAGATCCACCGCGTAGGCCACAAGCATGGCATCCAATTGTTCAAGCACTTCGCCGTCCAGTTCAGGAGGCGTTGAATCACGCACAATATTGAACAGGTTGGTGGATTCACCATCAAGCCGGCCGCGGCGCAACTTCTTTTCACGACGCAGCGTCTGGGCCAGTTCAGGCAGCCGCTCCAACTGGGACTCGATCAGCATTGTCGCCAGCTCATCCTCAAGCATCATTCGGAGTTCATTCTTGCGGTCGACAAATCGTCGGACAACGGCGATATTCATCGCGGTCAACTCACGCATTTCATCAGATTGCTCAAAGTCCGATCGCATCTCCATCATCGACGCGAATCCGTCACTCATGCTTTGGCGGATGTCATCTGCATCGCTCTGCATGGCACGCACTTGATCATCCTGTTCTGGATCTCCGCCTTCCTCAGCAATCTGCCGCCTTCGCTGCGAAAGCTCTCGACGAACTTCGCGTGATTCATCACGCAAGTCGCGGAACTCTTCACGGAACTCCTGCTGCTGCTGCTGCATTTCTTCCGTGGGTTCTGGCCTCGTGGCGCTGATTTCCTCCATCGCGATGTTCATCGCTTCAACGGCGTCGGTAAAGGACGCGTCGTAATCTTCAAAGATGAGGCCGATGATCGGCTCCTGGTCATCATTGATTTCGAGTGCCTTGGCCACAATCGGCAGATCGGACATCATGTAGTCCGGCGTTGAGATCATTCGAATCATCTCACCGCCACGCCCAAATCCACCACGACCCGGACCACGCTGGCCGCCGCGAGCATCGCCACGTTCACCGCGTTCGCCGCGTTCACCGCGTTCACCGCCACGTTCACCGCCGCGGAGGGCACGCTTGTCAGGCTGACCTTCGGGCCCCTGGCCACCTCGCTGCCCTGCGCCAGGCCGTTCCTGCCCCATGGCACTTTCGGTTGCAACAAGATCCATCCCAACCCATGAAATCAGGGCAAGAATGCAAACTGAAACGGTAGTCTTCATATGGCTCACAAGAACTCTCCAAGGCGGTTTTTATGTATCTGCCAGGCAACAATGGGAGGGGTTATCTTTCCATATACCATTGCTACACGGGGACGTCAGATTCTACGCGTTCGTACCATATTGCATCCCCAAGATATGCATGAGATGCTGTTTTTGAACCCCTAATGGACCTTTCCCCTCACAATGACCATTGAATTTGATCTCAATGCCTGCGTAGAAGGTGATCAAGGCGCCTGGGATGACTTCATCAATCAGACGGCAGGCTTGATTCATGCTGCCGTGAGGAGAACCGCGGGAAACCAACTGGACAGTCCCTCCACCCCCGACATGGATGATTGCGTTCAAGCGGTCTACATGCGACTGCTGAAAAATGACTGCCGCTTGATGCGAAACTATGACCCAAATCGTGCATCACTGTCTACGTGGGTCACTCTGGTTGCACGAAGCGTGACCATTGACCTGCTGCGGCGCAAGTCACTGCCAATGAAGCCCCTGCAGGATTTCGACCGTGCAATTGATGAGCAACCTGAGCCTGACAACATCTCAGGCTCCCTGGATCAGGCAGCACCCATGCACCTTCTTACGCAGCG
>JAQWRC010000350.1 GCA_029243925.1 Phycisphaerales bacterium | reverse complement strand
ACTTGGGCTGATGGCGGCGACATGGATCAGTTATGTCACCATAGGCGCCACGGCGACACTCCCTGGCGCAGATGGCGTGCCAGCATTGCTCGGAGCCTTGGGCGCATTGTCGCTGGTCTATGTCCTCGGCCAGCGTCGAGGATGGCCCGATCCGGTTTCTCTTGTCCTTGTGGGCGTCGTCGTCTCCACGATCGCGGCCGGTGGAATGATGTTCTTTCAACATCTGGTTCCCACCGGATTGCGAGGTTCATTCACCACGTGGCTGATGGGCCATATTCCGGAAATCGTGTCGAGCCAAAGATTGATCATCGCAGGCGTTCTGACATTGGTCGGGATGATCGTGTGCATGCGACTCGCCAAGCCGCTTGACGCGAGCCTGCTTGGCGATGACGAAGCACGAAGTATCGGCGTATCACTTGGGCCGCTGCGACTGGTGGTCCTCGCCACTGCTGGAGTGCTTACCGCAGTCGCCGTATCTCTTGCCGGGCCAATTGCCTTCATCGGATTGGTCGCGCCACACCTGGCGAGGCTGCTTGTCGGCGGGCGGCATGCGTTGCTGATCCCCGGGGCGGTTGGATGCGGCATCATGTTGCTTGTCGGTGCAGATGTGCTTCGCCAAATCATTGATGTCGGAGGAGGACGAATGCCGGTTGGCGTGTTGACGACCATAGGTGGCGGGGTCGTCTTTCTCGTACTGTTACGTATGGAGTTGCACCGATCATGACTCTGCAACTCAATGGCATTGCCCATTCATACGATGTTCAGCCGGTACTGCATGGCATTCATGCCGTCGCCGCTCCAGGCCGTGTCACGGTTCTGATCGGCCCGAATGCAGCTGGCAAGACTACGCTGCTTCGGATCGCCTCTGGACTTCTGGCTTCTGATGAGGGTGACGTCCTTTGGCGCGGAGATCCAGTTTCAGGCATGACCGACAGAACGCGTGCTGCATGCATCTCGTGGCTTTCACAGCGTTCCAGGCAGGACGTGCCGCTTCTTGTTCGCGAAGTCATCGAGTTGGGCAGGCTTCGGCTCGGTGATGCTGATTCCAATGACCTACTTCATCGCCTCGATTTGCTTGATCTGCTTGAACGGCCATATCCAGCATTGTCCGTCGGCCAGCAGCAGCGAGTCGGGCTCGCGCGTGTGTTGCACCAGCATGAGCCAGGCGGACTGATTGTGCTTGATGAGCCCACTGCGCCACTTGACCCACGTCATGCATCACTTGCCATGCGGTTGCTGTGCGAAGCGGCCGAGCAGGGGGCGACCGTTGTCGTATCGATGCACGATCTATCATTGGCGGGTTCACTCGCCGATGATGCATGGCTTCTTGTTGAGGGAGTCCTGCAGGCTTCCGGGACTGCTCAAGAGGTGTTTGAGCCCAGCATCCTTGAATCAGCCTTTGGCGTTGGGTTTGAACGGCTGCCACGGCAGGACGGCTCATCTTGGCTCGCTCCTCGGTCGTGATATACTTGTCCCATGGGCGGTAAATTCGAAATCATCATCGTCGTCATCGGGCTCGCATGGGCGATCGCTTCGTCTGTGATGCAGAAGAAGGCCAAGGCGGCCAAGGCGGCTCGACTGAAGGCCATTGCTCAGGAAGATATCGCTGCAACAGCAGCGCCAGCTTCATCAAAGCCATCCGAGACCATGTTTGATCGGATGATGTCGCAGCTGCGTGAGCAGATAGACGTAGTCGCCAAGCCAGCGACGCCCCAACGTTCCAACTCTGGACGTACTGGGGCAGCGAAAATCGGTGCCACTGTCAACGTGCGACCCCCTGTGTCCAACACGCCCCCAGCAGGCCAGATGGACGCTGAGGGTGTTCAATCGGACCGCCTTGAACAGATGGCGGCAGCCCAACTGCTTGCAAGGCAAGATGGTGAGCAATCTGAACAAGGGCTAATCACCGCCGATGGCCTACGCACAATCCTGAGTGACCCCAGCCGAATCAGAGAGGCGATTCTCCTCAAGGAGATTCTTGATCCGCCACTGGCGCTCAGGAACTGACATCCCGCCACGGCCGCCTAGGGCCCGCTGTACGAGATGTCTGCATGATCGACGCAGATCGGACCAGAATCGATTCAAATTCGCCTCAGATCACCGTTGAATGCTCCTCATCGCTCGCTATACTCCCCGCCATGACTGACATTGCCACAATGGAACTTGGCCAGGCGGAACTTGCTCGGAGTGCAGGAAGGCTCAGCCGGCTTCGTGCTCGTTTGGCAGATGAGGGCTCGCAGGCAATGGTCATCGAGCATGAGGTGGATATCTGGTACCTCACCGGGTTTGTAGGGCATTCCGCCACCCTTGTTGTTGGGCCTGATGTTGCTGCAATCCTGTGTGATGCTCGTTATGAAGAGTACCTCCAGCCATGGGCGACGGGGGGCATTCATGAGGTGCTCATCGGGCCTCGGCATACGGTTGCAGATCGAATTCGATCCATTGCAGAGTCCAATAGCTTGGACCAGCTGGTCTTTCAGTCTGAACACATGACCGTTGCGTGTCTTCAGGCGTTCCAGCGTGACCTGGAATCGATTGATTTCATCGGATCAACGGGGCATCTAGCAGCGTTGCGGGCTATCAAGGATGAGCATGAGATTGGACTCATCGAGCAATGCATCAAGATTCAGGATGAAGGTCTTTCGGCCGCATTCAGCCAACTCGAGCTGGGCATGTCGGAGGCAGACTTCACAGCGTTGCTTGAATATGAAATGCGGCGAAGAGGTGCATCCGGCGCCAGTTTCGAACCCATCATCGCCACGGGGACGAACTCATCCGTAATCCACCACATGCCAGGCGGCAAACAGATCGAGCCTGGGATGCTGCTGGTCGATTGGGGCGCACGTTTGGATGGGTATTGCTCTGATCTCACACGGACATTCTGCATCGGTCCCATGCCATCGCAAATGGAAGCAATCTACGACATCGTGCTCGAGGCGCAGCTTGCAGCTATTGATGCGTGCCAGCCTGGAGCAGACTGCGCTGAGGTGGACAACGTTGCACGGTCCATCATTGCTCAAGCTGGGTACGGAGCTGAATTTTCGCACGGGCTGGGGCATGGCCTCGGAATGGATGTGCATGAGTCTCCGAACTTCAGCGTGAAATCAGCTGGAGTGACTCTGGAGCCAGGCATGGTCATGACCGTCGAGCCTGGCGTGTACCTGCCTGGTGTCGGAGGAATGCGAGTGGAGGATGACGTGCTTATCACTGATGATGGGCATCGAGTGCTGTCCTCCAATCTTGAAAAATCACGTAACGCGGCACGAATAGAACTAGGATGATCTTTACAAGAAGGGAGCCAATCGCATGATCGACATTCGAAAGCTCAAGGAACTGGTTCGCCTCATGGTGGCAAACGATCTTACCGAGATCGATCTTCGTGACAGTGAAGAACAGGTCACCTTGCAGCGTCCAAGTCCAAATGCAGCGCCTCAGGTCGTGCAGTCGTCAGCTCCGGCAGCTCCGGCTCCTGTGGCGACGGCGGCGCCTTCTCCCGAGCCCGCTCCACAGGTTCCTGCGGCGCCCGCTGAAGACGACACTGCAGGCCTTGTTCCAATTGCCAGCCCAATGGTTGGCACCTTCTATTCAGCGGCGACGCCTGATGCGGCTGCATTCGCAGCGGTTGGCGATGAAGTCGACGCGGAGAAGGTCGTATGCATTGTCGAGGCAATGAAGATCTTCAATGAGATCAAGGCGGAGATCAGCGGGACCATCGTAAAAGTACTTGTGGCCAACGGCGATTCCGTCGAATTCGGCCAGGACCTGTTCCTCGTCAAGCCCAGTTGACCGTCGGAAGCGAACGCCATGTTCTCAAGGATTCTCATTGCCAACCGAGGCGAGATCGCGCTTCGGATCATCCGTGCCGCCCGCGAGTTGGGGTTGGAAACGGTGTGTGTCTATTCCGAGGCCGACAAGGACGGGCCGTGGCTTGAGCAGGCAGACTCCAAGGTCTGCATCGGGCCGCCACCTCCACTTGATTCCTATCTTCGTATCGATCGAATCATTGCCGCAGCAGAAACAACGAATGCGGATGCGATCCATCCCGGCTATGGATTTCTTGCTGAGAACGCGGAGTTCGCATCCGTATGTCGAGATTGTCACATTGAGTTCATTGGACCTTCTCCTGAAGCCATGGGACTGCTTGGAGACAAGATTTCATGTCGGGCCATGGCGAAGAAGGCCGGCACGCCGATCTTCCCTGGTTCAGAAGGTGCGATTGATGACGAAGAGGAAGCGGTTGCGCTGGCGGAATCCATCGGATTTCCGGTCATCGTCAAGGCGGCAGCAGGCGGCGGTGGCCGTGGCATGCGCGTCGTCCGCGAAGCAAGCGAACTTCGACCCTCAATCCAGTCTGCAGCGCAGGAAGCAGCGACCGCGTTTGGCAATGGGGCGGTCTACATCGAGAAGTTTCTCGAACGTGCTCGGCATGTCGAAGTCCAATGCATCGGCGACAAGCATGGAAATGCCGTTCACCTCTACAACCGAGATTGCACTTCGCAACGCCGACATCAGAAACTCATCGAAGAAGGCCCCGCCCCAGGCGTCCCGGATGAAATCCGTGATCGCGTATGTGAATCAGCCGCAGAGCTGATTCGCAATGCGAAGTATGCCGGCGCGGCAACATGCGAGTTCCTCATGGACCCGGAGTTCAACTTCTACATGCTGGAAGTCAATACCCGCGTGCAGGTGGAGCACCCGGTGACGGAAATGATCACCGGCGTTGACATCGTGAAGGAATCCATCCGCGTTGCCGCGGGTGAACCGCTTTCCGTCGAACAGAATCAGGTATCCATCAGCGGGCATGCCATTGAGTGCCGGATCAATGCAGAAGATCCAGATCGCAACTTCATGCCGCAAGCCGGCGTGGTGGAGGAATATCGAATTCCAGGCGGCTTGGGAGTTCGAGTCGATTCGCACGTCGTGCCCGGATACCGGATCCCATCGAACTACGATTCGATGATCGCGAAATTGATCGTGCATGGCCGTGACCGCAGTGAGGCCATTGCGAGAATGCGAAGTGCACTCAGTGAGTTTCGAATTGGTCCTGGCAAAACGACCATTCCACTGCATATTCGACTGCTGCAGGAACCGCAGTTTCTGGAAGTGGACGTCGACATCTACTACGTAGAGCGTTTGCTCGAGCAGGACTGACGTGTGGACATCTACTCAGCGTGCGGGGATGTCAACCTCGGTCGTCCCCAGGAGCGTATGGCCGACACGCATCATGTTGATCTTGACGCCACCGGTGACCTGGAAGATCAACAGCAGATCCTGCTCTTGCGATCGCGACAGGATCGGAAGTTCGCGGACCGTCTTGATGCCGTTTCGGGGATCAAGTTTGATCTCGACTTCCGTGCCGAACTTGTAGACGTAGCCGATCGGGGTGTACTTATTGCCATATGAATCAAGCAGGGCAATTTCGTCACTCGGTCCAGCTCGTTCATCAACCTGGCCACCAAGGAACACAGGTGAAGTTCGACTGACATCTACATAGACGATAGCTGTGCCGGGCATGGAGTACACGCCGTCTGCCTGCAGTGATTGTGATGTCGTTCCCGGAGCACTCTTTTGCATCCTGAGGAAGCCATCTGAGAACTTCCCGTCAATCATCTGCATCGTGCCAGGAATGGTATTGAGACTGGGACGGAATCCCGGGACTCGCTGCATGACCTGGAAGTAGTCTGGTTCGATATTGCCACCAAGACGCCGGTTGTCTACGTCGCTACTGCCGACATTCATGAGCATCGCAATGCCGCCTGGGAATGTTTCGACTTCAGGGAGCGAGAATCGTGTTCCGCGAACCTGGACATATTCCGGAGTGAAATCCTGGTCGGATGTCTTGAAGATGAAGTACATCTCCTTCACATCTGTTTGACCGGGGATGCTGGTAGCGTAGTTTTGCAAGTCATCAAAGGAAAATGGCGTCAGGGCCAGATTGTTCTCTGGAAGCATCTGTGCCCAGATGATCGGGTGCAGGATCTCCGCTCGCTTGCTCCCGGTCGCTTTGCCGACCAGTCGTATCTGACTGCTCGCAAGCACCAGTTGTCTTCCGAAGTCCATCGCTTCTCGATTGAAGCGGGCTTTGACGACGAAATATGGTTCTGTATCGGGGTGGAAAAGGTTGTCGATGACGACGGCGCCCTTGGGCATCGAGATCTGGCCTTCGCCCTCATTGACATTGTCGCGGAGCAGTGAAGCTTGCTTGTACAAATCCGGGTTGTAGTGCTTCAGTGGCGAGGAGCCGATGTTCGGGTAGAGCGTTGAAACGCTCATCCATTCATACAGTTCGTTGGTCCATTTATCGACGGGGGCCCACAATGGAGGCCCGACCTGTTCCATCACAACTGACTGGCCTCGTGCTCGTCCGTATCCCTGATAGCCCATCAGTTCATGAGGACCATGGAAGAAGCCAAGGGCTGTCAATGTAAATCCGATCGTGATCACCCCGGCAAATAGTCCCATGACTCCACCCAGAGCGATATCTGGGCCTTGGGAGAGCATGATGTTGCTCTTGATGACGGTGTCACTGGCTCCACGCAGGATCAGCAGGAAGATTGCGAAGAGTCCGGCCAATGTCAGTCCCATGGCATAGCCGTCGAAGGTGCCGCCGCTGAGCAGGACATCGATTGCCAGCGGTTCCCAGAATGAAAGTGCAAGTGCGCCGGCTGCAACAACTGCAATGAGGTGAAGCAGGGCACTGAAGAACCCCTGTTGTGACCACCAGTATGCAATAAGCAGAATGAGGCCGATGATGGCGATGTTCAGCAGGATGCTCATGAACTTTTCACCTCTTTGTTGCTCTTCTTCTTGTCACCGGATTTTTTCTTTGGCTGCAGCACTCGGGTGATCTCTTCAAGTGAGATTTCCCCAGCGCCAGCCTTCCACAAGGCGGCTTCCTGGAGGTGCAGCATTCGATTGCGTCGTGCCTGGGCGAGTGCGCTCTTGAGGTCGCCGTTGCGGAGATGCGTCCTGATCTCCTTGTCAACGATCAGGACTTCAAAGACGGCGGTCTGGCCGAGGTAGCCGGTCCCATTGCAGACGGGGCAGTCTTCAACCTTGTTTTTGATTTGAACCTTGCCAACTGGGCGGTGGATGTTGGTCGGAATGCCAGAGGGAAGTTTCAGTCCTGACTGTTCTTCCTCGGTCATCGGCTGACGACAGTTCTGGCACAGTTTTCGAACAAGGCGTTGATTCAGTATTGCCCGAAGCGGCTTGACCGCGTCTTCGACGTCCCCGACCTGCTTCACCCATTCGCGAATAGCACTGGTAATGCTGTCGCACGGGAAGGTGTAGTAGATCAGTGGTCCACTGAGGCCGGGTGCGATCGCGACCCGTGCTGTTTCTCCATCAGATGCATCCATAGCAAGGCAGATGTCAGGATCACGCCGCAAGATGGATTGCATGTTGGTCGCAAAGTCCACGTCCGGATTCGACGGGTCCCACTGCACCTGGTCGACGCCGTTCACCCATGTTTCGATGTCATGCTCGATGGATTTGATGTTGCATGTATACGCATCATGTCGGCCAAGCATTGCATAGCCAGTGGAACTCATTCCCTGGCCGGTTGGTGCGGTGATCAGGACGAGTCCGTGGCGTTCATGTGCTTCATCAAGCTCATCGAGGCCAGTTCGTTGCTGCGGGAGCAAGCCAAGCAGGTCGTAGTTGATCGACCGGCTGGATTCGCGGTTGAATTCAAGTTTGACCTGCTGGCCCTTGCTTGAGCCTGAAGACGTGATGTGCACGTCTGCTTCTGCGGAAGGTGATGTCAGGGAAAACGATCCTGTTTGGCGTCGTCGTGTATTTTCAACATCCAGCCCACCCAGTTGCTTGAAGTAGCTGATGACCAGCGCACCTTCCTCCGTATCGAGCTCGGCCTGCTTGCCTCGGACGCCGTCGATTGTGGAGGCAATGATCGTTCCCTTGCCGCTCAGTATGAGTTCGACCACACTTGCTCTTGATTCAAGTGCCGGTCCGATGATGTCTTCCACCTGCAGGTAGACGGGGTAGGCATCGTCGTCCTTCTGTGGGATCTGTATGTCCTGTCCCGCTGCGTTTGAGAAGTGGATAACGGCAGCGAGTCGCGCCTTGGCCATTTTCTTCTGACGAGCAGCTTCCGGATCTTTGCTGAATGACAGATAGAAGCGTCGTTCTTCGGGTACGTGGGCATTTCTCACCTTCCAGTAGGCGAGGATTGGACCAAGCATGATGAGGATGCCCACTGGCCAGCTGATGAGGAATGATCCCGCGGTGAACATGACGATCAATGCCACTGTTCCAGCCCCAAGATGCAGGCCGTTCCACATGCGCCAGTTCAAGTTGAGATAGCGACAATCCTTGTCGAGCTTGGTCGAGACTACCCATGCCCATGCAAGGTACACGCCCCAGATCAACAGGGGTTTCCATGGGCTGAGCAGGAAGACGGATGAATCGCTCAGGATCAGATATGGCATGGCGGAGTACATGTGCGCTGTTCGAGTCCCGTCAAGAGATGCCTTTGAGTCGCATCTTCAGCTCTTCTGGTTTCGGCGTTGCGTCCAATGCGACGCGGTGGTGAATCATTTCTTCCTCGACCAGTTGGACGAGTGCTGAGGTGAAGTCGACCATTCCTTCTTCATGGCTTTTGCGAATGATGTCGAGCAATTCGCCTTCTCTCGCTTCAAGGATGTATTTTTGAACAGGAGGCGTCCCTAGAAGGATCTCCAATGCAGGGATTCGAGGAATCTCGTCCTTCAGGGTGGGGAGCAGTTTTTGATAGATGATCGCTCTGAGGTTGTAGGCGAGCAGCTTTCGTATCTGTCCGACTTCGTCCTGGTCAAAGAGATCATAGATTCTGCCAAATGTCTGCCAGGCGGAGGAGGCGTGGATCGTTCCAAAGACAAGGTGACCGGTTTCAGCCGCACGAATGGCAGCCTCGAATGTCTCCTTGTCTCGCATTTCACCGACAAGCACCACGTCGGGGTCCTCGCGGACCAATGCACGGAGTGCTTCGTTGAAGTCCAGGCAGTCGATGCCGACTTCGCGCTGATTGATGCTGGCCTTCTCGTCCTTGAAGATGTATTCAATGGGGTCTTCAATAGTGACGATGTGAACACGCTTTCTCATGTTCACGTATTGAAGCATTGCTGCGATCGACGTTGACTTTCCAGATCCGGTCACGCCGGCAAACAGGATGAGTCCATTGGCCGACATGGCGACTGGGCCGAGGATTTCCGGGATATTGAGTTGCTCGAACGTCATGATGTTCGAGGTGATCAATCTGCATGCCAGAGAAACCTTGCCTCGAGTCATGAAGATGTTGACGCGGAATCTCCGGTCTTCGTCGTAGTTGTATGCGAGGTCAAACTGGCCATGCCGCTTGAAATGGGCGTATTGACCAGTATCAAGGATATCCAGAGCAATCTGGTGACCGTCATTCAGTGTGACCTGTTCGGTACTCAGTGTTCGCAACTCTCCGCGAACCCTGATCCTGGGGAAGGCATCTGATTTGACATGAAGATCTGAGGCCTCGTAATTGATACAGGCCTTCAGCAACTTCCGAAACATTTTTTCTCCAGCACCATCCTCCGTCCCCTGGACGTGATTGACAGCACCGAATACTTCCTGCACTTCTGACATTGTTTCGACTGCTCCGTGGATCAACATGTTCGAATATCTCATGCTATCAGATGGGCCCTCGAGTGGTACTCAGCGGCCTCTCAAGGGGGGCGGCCTTGACAGGAGGGGGGCATTTCTGGCAACATTCGCAGATGGAGCACCTCAACATCCAAGAAGGCATCACCTTCGACGACGTCCTGCTCGTCCCTCAGTACAGCGATCTGGCGCCCTCAGAT
>JAQWRC010000341.1 GCA_029243925.1 Phycisphaerales bacterium | reverse complement strand
TCGGACATGGAAGTCATGCGTTTCTGCCAGTCATTCATGACCGAACTGCAACGGCACATCGGAGCTGATACCGATGTGCCCGCCGGCGACATCGGAGTTGGTGGGCGTGAAATTGGCTATATGTTCGGCCAGTACCGACGCATCCAGAACAAGTTCACCGGCACCATCACGGGTCGAGCGCCCGAATGGGGTGGCAGCCTTCTGCGTCCTGAAGCAACCGGGTACGGCTGTGTCTACTTCGCCGCGGAGATGCTCGCGACCAGGGGCCAGACGCTGAAAGGCATGAGTTGTCTGGTCTCCGGTTCAGGCAATGTGGCCCAGTACACCACGGAGAAGATCAACGAGCTTGGTGGCAAGGTCTTGACGTTGTCCGACTCGGGGGGCTGGATTCATGATGAGGATGGCATAGACGCCGAGAAGCTGGCGTTCGTGATGGATCTCAAGAACAATCGGCGAGGTCGTATCAGCGAATACGCCGAGCAATTCCCCGATGCGAAGTGGTATCCCGCAGAGCATGGATCCAACGGCAATCCGCTCTGGAACGTTCCTGCCGATGCGGCCTTTCCCTCCGCTACCCAGAATGAGATCACCGGGATTGATGCGACGCATCTCGTTGACAACAAGATCCAGCTCGTCGCGGAGGGTGCCAACATGCCCACGACGGCAGATGGACAGGCCGTCTTCATGGAGCATGGTGTCCTCTACGGACCTGCCAAGGCAGCCAATGCGGGCGGCGTGGCCGTCTCGGCGCTTGAGATGTCCCAGGCAAGCCAGCGATTGCAATGGTCGCGTGATGAGGTGGACAAGCACCTCAAGCGAGTCATGAAAGGTATCCATCAGGGATGTGTCGAGGCGGCGGATACCTATGGCCATGAAGGCAACTACATCCATGGTTCCAATATCGCCGGTTTCACCAAGGTGGCGGATTCGATGATTCAGCAGGGATTGATCTGATAATCCGTATTTTCCTCATGTACCCGTCGAACGATTGTGTTTTTGATCATTCATTTGCGATGAAGTGAGTTGAATTGGTATAGTCAACTTGACCGGTTTCGAGATTCCCTCGAGAGTCCACGGAACCTCTTCGTCAATTCACTTGATGTGATTCCTTCTCAGGAAGAATCATGACCGTCCCACACGATCCCTCTGCCGGCATGGTGCTGGCAAGGCCTTTTTCGGGACAGCCTTGGAGCTTGCATCTTGAGTTGCAAAAACGACGTCTTGAGTCGTACCCAATATGAGTTCGGTGATCGCGTCCGCCTGGTTCCAAGACCGGAGTGGGGTGTCGGTTCGGTTACTCGTGTGGAAACGGTTCCTGTCGATGGTAAGCCGACGCAACGGTTGACCGTCCGCTTTCCCAACGCTGGTCTGAAGACACTCAAGGCCGAGGTCGCTCAGCTTGAGCGAATCGAGGCCAAGGCCGTCTCGGAGGAGACGCCGGTGGATCGCATTTCCAGCATCGATCGGATCGCAGAGGATGAGATGATGGCCGGATTGGCCGATCGCAGGCTCAAGGAGGTCATGCTGGCCATCCCCGAGCAGTGCCGTGATCCGTTTCGAACCGTCGAATCGAGAGTCCAGTCCACACTTGATCTGTTTCGATTCGATCAGGGTGGCAGAGGTTTGATGGAGTGGGCCGTGATTCAAACGGGTCTGGATGATCCGTTGTCCCGATTCAACCGTCATGAGCTCGAGCAGCACTACAACCGCTGGGCGTGTGAACGAGATTCACATCTGAACAAGCTTCTTCGAGAGGCTCGCGAGGCCGGCATCAATGTGGATTCGATGCTTTCGGCAGCTGGTGGCGGCGCTAGATCAGCCGCTCGTCGTGGCCGCTGAGCGAGGTTTCGCATTCAATTGACTTGAACTGATCTGCTCTGGCGAGTCGGCTGTCCTATCCATGCATCGATGAGATCCGAATCGCCTTCGGGCCATCATGGCGACCTTCGACGTGGTTCCAGAGGCTTCGATGTTGTTTGATATCGACGCGATGTTGACTGCAGACAACATGCGGAACGACCCACATGAGCCACCTCATGGCCGTATGAGCCGAATTCGCCCGTGAAGCACCCTTGAACGCCTTTTTTCGTTTTCGTCATCTCGGAGTGGCCAGTTCGGGCCTCCTGTTGCAGTTCTCTTATCGACGAGAGAACTCAACAGATGCAACCTCCATGGAGAAGAGAGTCATGAACGAACAGGTATTCCAAGAACGATTCGCCCAGCTGTTGATTCGCATCAGTGCATTGCCTGACGAGCAGAAGCTGGGACTGGCCGTGCCAGCCGCCGCACCCAATGCACATGACGAGGAGGTGCACCGGGCCGTGAATGAGCTGCAGGAATCGATTGATTTCCTGAGACTGAGTGTGAAGTATCTGATGTTCGATCTCGAGGCCACTCGGCGGGAGAACGGATATCTCAGGAGATTGCTCGAACAGGCAACAGAGAACAAATGTGACGCGGAAGAGCATGGGGACAACTTCTACAGGGACGAGGAAGACGAATTCTGAATTCGGCTCGGCAGGAAGAGAAGAGAGATGCACTCCTTGTTGGGGAGGCAATCGAAACGGGAGTACGCCTAGGAGCAGGCGTGCTCCTGTTCGTCAGAAGACAAGCCATCCGAGTAGACCAATCAGAACCAGGATCGTCACGATGACGGTCAGCCGATTCTGCGCATCTCGTTGAACTCGTGGCTTTGGCATGATCCGCCCGCCGATCTGCATGCTGCATTCGGGACAGAATTCCGCATCGTCGTAGACGCGGCAGCTGCATTCCGGGCAGAATCCCTCATGTCTTCGATTGAAGCGTTCAAGGTCGGATTCGCTAGGGCCTTCGTCGATCCAGTCACTCATGGTTCACTTGTTCCGTCTGAAGAGGGGGCGGGATTCGCCCTCGAGCCAGGCTCTGTAGCTTCGCTCATTCAGGGCGGTGCCGGATGTCATCTTGACCGAGAGCTTGGATGGGAAGTAGGTCACCTTGTTCTCGTCGTTCTTCACTTCGATTGGAATGTCGGCATCCTTGACTGCCCGTGTCCAACCCCAGATGGACCAGGTGTCATGGACCGTCGTGCCGTCGCCAGGTGCAAATGACCAGGCAATCGGGATGTTCTCGTTCAGGTCCTTCCAGTTGCCGAAGAAGCGCCAGGTACGATCCAGTTTCCAGGAACGCATTCCGGCATTCTTCATCTGCCATGGCGAGAAGGGGACCCAGCCCGAACCGGGAAGGAAGAACTCGGCCCATGTGGTGAGTTCGTTTCCATTGTCCACTTCCTCTGAAAGACCGACGACGGGACGCGCAGGAATGCCTGCCGCTCGCAGCATGGCGACGCAAGTGCACACGAGATCCGTCCTGGAGCCCTTGCCTGATTGGGCTGTCTCCAGTGCGCCCTTGATGTTCAGGCCACGCGTACCGGTCCGGCCGTAGATCGAACGACCCCCATCCACCTGGACGTTCTCACAGGTGAAATAGACGATTTTCTTGGCGGCTATCCAGGGTGAATAGTTTTTGAGGTTGCCGGAGAACAGGTTGTCGATCGACTCCTTGAAGAGTGGTTCATCGGATTCGATCATCGCCTGGGGAAGGAGTGCCGAACGGGTCAGCCTTGGCCAGTTTGCCGGCCATTGGGCCTGCTGGGCCAGGGCCTCATCGACGGCTGCTCCCCAGCATGCGACTTCTGCCTGAAGCCGCATGGTCGAGAAGCCAGACGGGCCAAGGGGCACCTCAAGATGGACGATCTGCTCACCCCGGGGTCCTGTACCCTTCATGGCA
>JAQWRC010000320.1 GCA_029243925.1 Phycisphaerales bacterium | reverse complement strand
TCGGACTCATCGGACTCATCGGACTTGGAATCTTTTTTCTGACTTTCCCAACCTTCCATGAAAGCATCCTTTAGCTCTCCCATGAAATTCGGCAATCCCCCACCATCGCTGATGCCCTCCTCAGCCTTCATGTCGAATCCTTCTTCGGACTCATCGGTTTCGTCCGGTGATGCTGCTTCGTAGAGTCCCGATGCGTTGGCGGGGAGTTCGAAATTGTCATCGTCGCTGCTGTAGATCTCCTCCAGCAGTTCGGCTCCAAGGGAGGTGTCATCCGACTCGCGGGTGAGGTCGATCAGTTCACTGCCGGAACCGACGGATTCGAGGGTCAAGTCGTCTTCTGACTGCACCGCACGAGGTTCGGACTGACCGATCTGGCCGGCATCCTCCTCCTTGACCTGCTGCTGCGCCAGGCTTGAATACTTGGGCGGAGGTTGCGTGCCACCCTGCACGGACCGCTCGTTCGACCCCTGGTCGACCTCCGTCGTTGGTGGAGGCGGGGGTGGAGTCGGAGCCGAGAAGTTGTCTGCTCGCATCGCACGAGCACTACGCCGAGCTGCATGCTGCTCGATCGCCTCCCGAATCAGTTGGTCCTGTATCTCAGCATCGACTTTAAGCGTAGTAGCATGCTTCCGAAGAAATTTCTCCTCCTGAGGGTGAACCTGTCCATCGGCCGCAATGACATGCACCCAATCACGAATGATGCGATTCCGATGCCTCATCCTCTTCAACTTGTCCGGGTATGACATCAGAAGTGATGTCAACTTTCGGAGGTGCTCAGTAAGCTTCTGCTCGATCTTTGCATTGTCTGCTGGCCACCTGATGAACATTTTCACGAAGCTGATGCAGGTGTCTTCCGCCTTGCGATCACAGTTGTGCGGATCCGAACTCTCCTTGCGATACCACTTACTCACACGTTCCTGGATGACATGCAAGTGTTCCTGATCGATGTCAGGCTTATCGCACGAGATGTATGCGATCGACATCAGGATCATGCCATGATCCCGCAAGACTTCGTTGACATGAACCACGTGTCCGTCCGCCTGTGCACTCATTGGGCATCCTCCGATTTCTGGCCCGTGACCGGGACAACAGGATTCTCTTGCTCGGGGCTGGAGTCGACGTCGACAGCGACGCTGGGAGCCACCTGCGGATCAACTGACTTGGTCGAGTCCCCATGCTCGAATGGCCAGAACACAAGGAGCAGCACAATCCCAACAATCGCCAAACAACCAATCGCTACATAACGCTTTTGCTCATTGAGCCAATCGATGGGCTTGTCATACCATTTTTGCGGCACAATGTCAGGCCATCTGTTCGGCACAAGCGGCTGAGACCCGAACAAATCATAAGCATTGGCTGGATTGTTGGGCCACCAATGCGGCTTCTGAGCTGAACTACTGTCCAGGCCAAACTTATCGAGATAGATGTTGTAGTCCCAGACATTCATGCCATCCACACGGAGTTCGTCTTTTTTACTGTCCGTCCACACGCCGACATCCCACAGCACGTCCTTGACCAGCCTCCTGACATCGGGATCACTCGACTCATGGTCACTGACACGATCTCGATTGATCACGCGCTGCGCAATGCACTCTCGGTATATCGGCACTTTTGAGTTCTTATAGCCCCACGCAAGGTCAATCCAGCCGGCTCGCTCTGGAGGAGCGATCAACGTGATGACCGGCACTCGAATGCTCTGTGCGATCTCGTTGACATGCTGCTTCAGGATTGCAGCGGGCAGTGCAGTCCGGCCTCCCGCTTGCGCCTCAGTCTCCAGCCAGTTGATCAACTCTCTGAGCAAGACTGCCTCGAGTTGATCCGATTGCATGAGTTCGGACTCGAGCCGAGTGATGAGCTCTTCAATTTTCTCCTGAGCATCGGGGAATGAATCACGAATTGGCTGAATACAGTCTGCCAGATCCTTGTACGCAATTCGACGGAGCAGTTTCTCCATCTCACGACTGAAATGCTGCTTCACAGCCTCACACGACGCCTGCTCGATGCCACGACTGCACAACAGGATGCCATCCGCCGGCTCCGCCTCGTTGGCTGCTTCCTGATCAAGGATAAGTTGACAATCACGCTCACCCGCACTCCCTCGAAGGTTGAAGTATGTCCACATCGAACGCACCAGAAGTCGCTCTTCGACGATGAACTGGTGCCCGTATCCCGAACCAAGCAGCCGCCCTGCGAAGATGTCGAACTCGCCGTCCACCCACTTAAGCACGGCTTCGGACCGCGAACCCAGCCCAGACGCCAACTCGGCCGACTCGGGCACGAACACCAATCTGATGTCATCGGGCACCTCG
>JAQWRC010000288.1 GCA_029243925.1 Phycisphaerales bacterium | reverse complement strand
CTTCCGACACGGGATCGATTGCGTGCGCGGTAAGTTCGACAATCCCGATGACCCCGGAGAGATCTCCCACTTCCGCGCTCTCACCTCCGCGCTCTCGGCGACCGTCGGACTCGGCAACATCGCCGGCGTCGCAATTGCCATTGCCGTCGGCGGCCCTGGCGCAGTGTTCTGGATGTGGGTCGTCGGCATCGTCGGCATGGCCATCAAGACAACTGAAGTGGCCCAGTCAATGCTCTTCCGTGATACGTCCGATCCGGACAATCCGCACGGCGGGCCGATGTTCGTGGTCTCCGAAGGTATGAAAAAATGGGGCCTCGGTTGGCTGGGCGGCATCATCGGAGGCATCTTCTGCATCACGTTGCTGATTTCAGCTGTCACCGGGGGCAACATGTTCCAGTCCTGGAGCGTGGGCGGCATCACACGTGAAGCATTGACGATTCCAGAGTGGATCACCGGACTTGTCCTGGCCGTCGTCGTGGCCATGGTCATTCTCGGTGGCATCAAACGCATCGGCTCCGTTGCAGGCGTACTTGTTCCCTTCATGTGCGTGCTCTATGTGGCCACGGCACTGGTCATCCTCGCCATGAACCTCGGTGAAATCCCCGGCGTCTTCGGCATGATCTTCTCTTCTGCATTCTCGCCCTCCGAAGCAGGAGGCGCCTTCGTCGGCGGTGCGGCAGGAACAGCATTCCTCTGGGGCATGAAACGAGCGCTCTTCTCAAGCGAGTGCGGCCAGGGATCATCCCCCATCGCCCACTCCGCGGCGCAAACCAAGGAACCCGTCAGTGAAGCCGTCGTCGCCGGCCTTGAGCCCTTCATCGATACATTGGTCGTCTGCACATTGACGGCACTGATGATTCTTTCGACCGGCGCACTGACACGTGGTGGAGATGACGGCGATGGATGGGATGCCCAGTTCGCCACCATGCCCACGGTCAACTACGTCACGGACACAGCGCAGGTCGACACGCCCTCATGGTTCATCGGTGACGTCACGTCGTTCCGCGATGGTGATGAGCCCGACACCTACTACGCCGGACGTACCGGACTGCCTGAGCGATCCGAAGAAGCCAAGTCGATTGCAGGAGCCGACTGGCGTGACGGCGACATGGTCTTCGTGATCATGCAAGGCGGTGACAACACCAACGAAGAAACGGCATCGAACCGCGTCATGGCCTACGGAACCGTCCACATCCCTGAGGAAACTGCATCCGAAAAATATATCCAGTGGGATCCCATCGCTGCCAGCGGCGGCGACGTGGCACACTTTGCAGGCGCAACCCCCACGCTGCTCTCGGCCAACCTCTACAAGGACTACACCGGCGCCACCCTCACGGCCTACGCGATCAACCGCGATCTCCCGGGCATTGGAACATGGCTGATCCTGATTGCAGCATGGCTGTTCGCCATCAGCACGATGATTTCATGGTCGTATTACGGCGAGCAGGGCGTGGTCTACCTCTTCGGCAACTCTGTCGTGCCGCTGTACAAGATCATCTACTGCCTGCTGATCGTCGTCGCCACACTGCCGCTGGTGAAGACGGCCAAGGAGATCGGCAATCTTTCGGATCTTGGTACCGGCATCATGCTTTGGGCGAACATCCCGATCATGCTGCTCTTCGGATTCGTCGCCATGAAGGCATATCACTCGTACTTCCGCCGACTCAAATCCGGCGAGATCAAACGCATGAAATAAGCTGCCGGATGAATCGGGCGATTACCCTGAGTGCGTGGTGCGCTTGGAACGCTCGGCCTTCTGCAGCTCAGCCATCTTCGTATCCGTGGGAAGATCACCGCCCTTGATGGTCTTCAGGATGAGCACTGCCCCTTCGTCGGCGAAGTGCTTATTCGAGAAGCGGCTGATGATCTTGGCCAGATTCGACGTCTGCTCCGCCGCATTTCTGGAATCGTTGAAGACTCGTGCCGCCACATTCACGATTGGCCTGGAACCACCGATGTGTGGGACATACTCAGGCACGACTTCCTGCTCGGCGATGATGTTGGGCAGCAGACGATACTGCGTGCGAAGCAGCAGCTTTGCGCCAATCCAGGACAGGATGTCGGTCTTGTACACGCCGACCATGGGCTTGATCTGCCGCGTAAGGTGCAACGTGATGGTTCCGGATACGGCAATGGCCATGTCACACCACGCAATGGCGATGTCACGTTGATCCGTCACCATGTGCAGACCACCGGGGAACGTCTTGAGGCGTTTGCGTATGACGGAGGCGATTGAAGCATCAGCCGCGACGATGAGTCCAGTCAGGCCGCTGTGACGTGACTTGAGTTCCTCAAAGGCACGAACCAGCAGCCGAAGGTTCCGCCGAACTTCCTGTGGACGTGATCCGGGAAACAGGCACAGGCGTGGCGCCCCATGCGGCATGCCGTGGAGCATGTTCTTGAGTTCCTTGAGATCAAGTTCCCGGTTGATCGCCGGGTGTCCGATGAAACGGCTCTTGATCTTTCGCTCCTGCAGCCACGTCGGTTCGTGCGGCAGCAGGCAGAGCACCAGATCCGTCAACTTGCGAAGTTTCCCTGCTCTCCATGAGCCCCAGGCCCACAACTGTGGAGCGCCCAGGTGAATGACTTTCACACCCGCCTTGCGAGTCAGTTTGCAGATTGGAAAGTTCGCCGCGGGCGAATCGACCGGGATATGAGCCAGAATGCGGTACTGCTTGAGCCATCGCTTGATGGCTCGACGATGCTTTCCGATCGCCCTCGCCCGAGTAATGGCCCCCAGCCCCATGGCTGCATTGGCCACACTTTCCTCAACGATGGTCGCCCCAGCCTTTTCCATGAGCGGGCCGCCCCATGCAAAGATCTCCAGGCCCGGAGCCCGAGCCTTGAGCCGCTCGATGATTGGCGCAGCTAGAGCATCTCCGCTGGGCTCGAATGCGGTAAAGAGAATGGCCGGGCGTGTGGATGGGGTGGACATCGTGTGCCTGCATACGATACGAGATCAACCCACTTCAGGGCAAAGATTGCCCCCGAACCCACCCTGCCGTCGACTCAACTACAATGCCGCCCTTGATACCAGAGGAGCCCCCTTTCAATGCTCAAACGAACCCACATGTGCGGTCAACTGCGTGAATCCGACGCTGGCTCAAGTGCCACGCTGTGCGGCTGGGTCAATACCTACCGTGATCAGGGCAAGGGGCTTGTCTTCATCGATCTTCGTGACCGCTCGGGGCTGACTCAGATCGTCTTCGATCAGGAAGATGTGCCCGATGACGTGATGGAGCAATCCAGAGGGCTTCGTCGTGAGGATGTCATCGCCGTCTCCGGCACCATTCGTGTTCGCGATGGAGGCCCCAACCCGAAACTTGATACCGGTGCGATTGAACTGGTCGGCACGACCCTCGAATGCCTCAACAGCACCGAAAATCCACCGATCCTTCCCGACGATCATGACGCGGATAAAATTGACGAGGAGATCCGACTTCGACATCGGTACATCGATCTTCGCCGCCCGCGCATGCAATCGATCCTCGGACTCCGCAGTGAAGTCACTCGGCATACCCGGAACTTCTTCGCCGAACATGGCTTTCTCGAAGTTGAAACGCCTCTGCTGATTCGGAGCACGCCCGAAGGCGCTCGCGACTTCATCGTCCCCTCGCGTATGTATCCGGGACAGTGGTACGCGCTGCCTCAGAGTCCACAACTCTTCAAGCAGATTCTCATGGTCTCCGGCTGTGACCGGTACCTGCAGATCTGCAAATGTCTTCGCGACGAGGATCCTCGCGCCGACCGACAGGCCGAGTTCACTCAGATCGATCTTGAAATGAGTTTCGTTGACCAGGATGATGTCATGGACATCATGAGCGATTTCGCCGTCGGACTCTTCAAGACCTTCAAAGACGTTGATCTTGGTGAGATACCACGGATGTCCTACAAAGATGCCATGGATCGATATGGCTCGGATCGTCCTGATCTGAGATTCGATCTGACCATGACGGATGTTTCCGAACTTGCCTCCACGACTGATTTCAAGGTCTTCACCAGTGCGATGGAAGGATCCAATGGCGCTGTCAAGGCGATGCGCATTCCCGGCGGTGCTGAACAACTGACTCGCAAGATGCTCGATGGCTACGGTGAATATGCAAAATCATGGCGCACCGGCGGTCTGCCATATGTGAAATACACCGGCAATGGTGACCATGGTGGATTCGAAACCGGCGTCGCAAAGTTTCTTGCCCCGGTGGCTGATCAACTGGTCGCAGCGCTCCAACTGGAAGCCGGCGATGTCGTGCTCTTCACTGCAGATGAGCGGACCAGAGCAGAAACAGCGATGGGACATGTACGACTGAAGGTGGCCGCGGATCTCGATCTGATCGATCCTGATGCCTGGGCTCCACTCTGGGTCGTTGACTTCCCGATGTTCGCCTGGGATGACGATGCGGAACGATACGTCAGCCTGCACCATCCATTTTCCGCGCCACGCGAAGATCAGGTGGCCGTGCTCGAAAGCGATCCTGCCCACTGCATCTCGGCGTGCTACGACCTTGTGATCAACGGATCAGAAGTCGGTGGCGGTTCGATTCGTATTCATGATCCGGCCGTGCAGGCCAAGGTCTTCGAGTTGATCGGCCTCAGTGAGGAAGAAGCGGTTGAGAAGTTCGGATTCCTGCTGGAAGCGCTCAAATTCGGTGCACCACCGCATGGGGGCATCGCCTTCGGCCTTGATCGGCTTGTCATGCTGCTTTTTGGAACCGACAACATCCGCGATGTCATCGCGTTTCCAAAGACACAGAATGGAGCCGATCTCATGTGCGAAGCCCCGGGCCCCATCGACATGTCCCAACTGAGTGATCTGGGCCTTCGAATCGAAGTCGAAACGCCCGCTGGTTGACGTTCGGCACGCTGCGTCCACGGCCAATCCTGCTACTCTGCGTGCATGTCCAAAGCCACCAACTGGCTCACCGCGCTGATTGTCCTCAGCATGATTCTCGGCGTACTGTTCGGGCAGTTCGTACTGTTCAGCAGTACTGACCCAATCGACGGATCGCACTGGACCAAAAGCGTTGGCGATCTTGTCCTCATCCGACCACTGAAGATGCTCGTGATTCCGCTGATCTTCCTCAGCGTCGTCGCCGGCATCACCCGAATCGGAAACCCATCGAAACTCGGGGTACTCGGCTCGTCCACCCTCGCGTACTACCTGGGCACCATGCTCATTGCAGTCGTCATCGGCACCACACTCGTGTCGGTCTTCCAGCCTGGCCACATTGATGCCGAAGTCGCCACCACACTGCAGCACGATGGCCAGGCCATGTTTGATGCCAATGAAACCAAGAAGGCCCAAATCGAAGGCATGCAGTCCGAGTCACTTGGCAGCACGTGGCTGAACATCCTCAAGCAATGCATTCCCACGAATGTCTTCGCCGAGATGGTCAATATGCGTCCGCTTGGCATCATCGTCTTTGCCATGGGATTCGGCCTTGCACTTGCCGCAGGTGGACAACGCACCGAAGCCGCGCGACACTTTTTCAATGCCGCATTCGAAGCCATGATGATCTTCGTAACCTGGGTGATCTGGCTCACACCGCTGGGCGTCTTCTTCCTCATGGCCTGGACCGTCGGCACCATTGGATTCGCCACGATCGTCGGACCACTTGGAAGCTACATCGGCGTCGTGCTCCTTGGACTGCTGATTCACGGACTGATCGTGCTGCCATTCATTCTCTGGCTGTTCACCCGATGCAACCCCTATCGATTCATGTGGCAGATGCGGCGAGCGCTCCTCACCGCCTTCGGAACGGATTCATCCTCGGCGACATTGCCGGTCACCATGGACTGCGCCGAAAATGAGGGAGGATGCTCAAAGCGATCAAGCAACTTCGTGCTTCCGCTGGGCTCGACGATCAACATGGACGGCAC
>JAQWRC010000278.1 GCA_029243925.1 Phycisphaerales bacterium | reverse complement strand
CCTGCACCATTTCCCTGCTTCTCTCCTTCGTCGCCCCAGTCAGCTCGGCGCCGAACGAACTCGGAGCACCGCCGGCGAAGCCCGGGGCACTGGCCCCGTTCCTGGCAACCGATGGAGACGGCGTGCTCCTCAGTTGGCTGGAGCCGATTGACTCCACGCCGGGTACGGAAGCCTTTCGGCTGCAGGCGGCACGACTCGATGGTTCCACTTGGTCGGATCCAGTCACCATCGTGCAACGAAGTGATTTCTTCGCCAACTGGGCCGACGTCCCCACGGTGAGCTGGGATGGCACAAACTGGATCGCCACCTGGTTGCAGATGTCCGGCCCGGGCACGTATTCCTACGACATCGCGGTCGCCCGCTCCAATGATGGGACTGCATGGACACACCTCGGCACATTGAACGACGATCGGACCCTAACTGAGCATGGCTTTGTCAGCCTTGTGCCCGGGCCCAAGGGCACGACTGCATTCTGGCTTGATGGCCGCGAGATGACCAATGGAGATGATGATCACGGGCATGGTTCAGGCGCCATGTCCCTGCGCACCGCGGTCATCACCGACACCATCGGCGAAAGCCGTGTCATTGACGAGATGGTCTGCGAATGTTGCCCCACCGCGGCAACGATGACATCGCAAGGCCCCCTCGTTCTGGTCCGCAACCGAACAGAAGAGGAAATACGAGACATCGAATGTCTGCGTGCAGAGGACAACTACGCCTCCCCGGTCATGCTGCATGATGACACCTGGTCCATCGCGGGCTGCCCTGTCAATGGCCCTGCCGTCGACGCCAAGGGCACACATGTTGCTGCAGCCTGGTACACCGCGGCTCCAGGCCGAACGGGAGTGTGGGCTGCCTTCTCAGACGACGCAGGCGCGACCTTTGGCGCCCCCGTGCTGGTAGAAGGCGAAGATGCGGTTGGCCGCGTCGATCTCGAGATGCTGGACGATGGCCGCGCAGTACTCCTTTGGCTGAGTCGCCAAGACGAAGGCGCACTGTTGCTTCGCACCGT
This sequence comes from Phycisphaerales bacterium, assembly GCA_029243925.1. Taxonomy (GTDB): domain Bacteria; phylum Planctomycetota; class Phycisphaerae; order Phycisphaerales; family SM1A02; genus SP202. The sequence goes on along the minus strand of JAQWRC010000278.1, from coordinate 1,349 downwards.
GCATCCCGATGGACGTATGGGTGATGTACTGCCTATTGCCTCGATCGATCAAGGTCGACGCAGTGGTATTCCACGATTGATCACCATGCCCGGGCAACCCGACATGATGCTGGCGGTGTGGACCAACGTCGGCGACGATACTCACGGGTTGAGGACAGCGATGATTCCCATCAAATCGGCCACGCAGCCATGAGCGCACCAACACATGCAACTGATGTCCTGATCATCGGCGGAGGCGCCGGCGGCATGTCGTGCGCGATCACGCTCGCCTCTGCGCAGAAGAAGAACTGGTTCGAAAATCGTCGTGTCATCATCGTCGACGACGGCACCTCCGACCTGCGAAAGGCACGCCTCTACAACGCACCGGGCGTCGAACCCGGCCTGCTTGGTGAGGACCTCCTGATTCGACTCGAAGCCCAGTTGCACCAGTATGATTGCGCCTCCACGCTGCCGGGCACCGTGCAGCGGGCCGAACGTCTTCCCAACGGCAAGTTCATCGCAACCCTCGAAGGGGGCGAAGAGATTCTCGCCGAGAGCTTGGTGCTCGCCACCGGGTACAAGCGATGGGATGTTGAAGGCCTTGATCACATGCCCCAGCAGCATCCGCGAGGCGGTAAGCCCGATCGGATCCACCTGCACCACGACGGGTGCTACCGCATCGAAGCGGATCTGCACGTGGCCGGACTGCTCGCCGGCGGATCAAGTCAGTTCGCGATCGCCGCCGGAATCGGCGCGCAGGTTGCCGTTGAGATTCTCAGCACCTGGGCCGGCAAGCGGACCCACGTACACGACACGCCTTGATTCGAGGTTTACGGGAAGGTTCCCGTCACTTCTCCGGCCTGGTTCCGAAACGTCATGCGAGGGCCGTCATCGGTGACATCGATCAAGATCAGGTCGACTCCTCCACCCGCCCACGCTCCATCAACCCAATCGTTTTGTCTCAGCTGGATTCGGCTGGGACTGATCGACACACCACGTTTCTTCTCATCGACGACCAGGCCGTCAAGACTCAACTTTGCACCGCTGAGGTGGTCATAGCCAAGGTGTGCAACTGAAAGCTCAATGTCCGGGTCGGAAACCCGGAACGTTTCAGCACGGAGCGTGCCCGGCACCGCACCCGCCTGCGCTCCGCCCATGGCGAAGAGAAAGAGGTAAAAGCTCATGAAGAAACAGGGAAGCAGGAGCACCGTTGTATATAAGCTACCCCACTTCATCCTACGAATCTGATCTTCAAGTGCCTTGATGCGATCGTCTGACGTGCTCATGGTGCCAACTCCTGATGATCCGGCCACAATCGACCGCATGACCATGAGATAGCAGCCGCCTTGCACTGTCAAGAGCGAGGTCCT
>JAQWRC010000275.1 GCA_029243925.1 Phycisphaerales bacterium | reverse complement strand
GGGACCTGATCTTCTGCGCATTCATCGATGCCGGAGCGACGATGCAATCGAGTCGGTACTTCTACGAGAACAACAACACGCTGGTGGGAACCGGCGTCGGTATTGAGTTCCTCTACCGACAGAACTTCCGATTCCGCCTCGACTGGGGTTTCCCGCTGAAGGACATGGAATCAGCCGGCGTGGAGGTCGGGGATGAGCGACTGTATGTTTCCGGTTCGTTCATCTTCTGATGTAATCGGACCACCTGGTCCATGCTGCCCCCCCGAATTGTGCCCTGATCAACCAGAATCCTCCTCCACACCGTCTGAAGGGGCTGGTTCGGCAAATTCAGCTCGAATTCGCCTGTGACCGGAGTATCCTCAGTGCAGGGTGAGGAACAGAGGGGTCACATTGATGCCAGAACGAAATGGTTTAAGGCTTTCCGCCGCCGCGGCCATGGTGCTGCTTGCACTGTGCACGCGGGGGATGTGTGATTCTCCCTGCTGCATTGATGATCTCTATTGCGTCGTAACCGATCCCTCAGTCTGCCAAACACTGGGCGGTGTTTCTGCGAATGAAATTGAGACGTGCACCGACTGGGCCGAATGCGGATCCAACAACGAAATCTTCCCCACCGAGACAACTGGTGGCTGGTTTGGCCAAGACATGGATCTGGAGTTCACCGCAACATGCCGCCGTGGTCGATCCTGAACCGCAAGGTACACCTTGCCCATGCCGCCAGTCCCGATGACGCCTATCAGACGGAACGAAGCAATGCGTTCCGGACTCTTGCGTGGAAGCGCAGTAACGCCTTCCATCGTTTCGATGTTTTCCTCCAGCGGAAGGATGGTGGAGACCTGGGAATCCGGCACCGATGATCCGCCGCCCGAGGGAGCATTCTGAATTGATGAATCAAGCGTTTGCGCCTCGTCATCACTCCCCGGATGCTCCGTGGGAGGCAATGCCTTGCCATCTGGATCCTGATCTTCATTGGCAGGTGTATTCAACATGCAGTTGCGCCCTTGCTTGCGAAGTCAGTCTATCGACCAATCGCTCCCTCTCCACAGAGCAGTGGACAAGGGGATAGCGGAGATTTAAATATTGATGCCAACATTCCCAATCGCGTTTTTGGTCCGTCTGTAGGGAATACCAAGGCTATCGGACCTTAAATCCATGATGTCGATGTCGTATATGAAGAAAGGTGTGGTATCTTTCAGTTCGCCGGAGGGGGCACTCTACATGGCACATACTGACCATATCTGAGGGTATATACATGATGAAGATGAGATCATTTCTGACGTGCGGATTGACAATCCTTCGCCGAGCGAGACTGCTGGCAGTTGCCACCACGATGGGGTGGGTCGCATCGGTATCGATGGCCATTCCCAATGGACATACCGTCGTCTACGGCGACGTCACGATCCAATACTTCTCCAACTACATGATGGTGACCTCGACCTCCGGCAAAAGCATTATTGACTGGAGCAGTTTCAATCTCGGGCAGAATGAATCCATCCAATTTCTGCTCCCCTCATCCTCGTCCAGAATTCTCAATCGGATCAATGGCGCCAACGGAATGTCCATCATCAACGGAGTCATCAACTCCAATGGACACGTCTATCTTGTCAACCCCGCCGGAATCACCTTCGGCTCCAACTCCGTATTCAATGCGACGCGGATCTATGCCGCTGCTGGAGCCATGAGCAACAGCGACTTCCTGAGCGGTACAGACCGATTCACGGATCTCACCGGCACCATCATCAACAATGGCTCCATCCAAGCGGGCGAAGTCCACTTCGCCGCCAACACAATCGTCAATACCGGTGACATCACCGGCAACCTCATGTCATTCAGCATCGGTGACAAGGTCTATATTCAACGCGTCGGCGATGGCATCGCCATCCAGATTGATGGGCAGGACCTTGGCGATCCTGGTGCAGGCACCGTGGGCGCGACGCTGTCCGGACAAGCAGGCATATACAACTCCGGCACGATCACCGCTCCAAACACAAACGGAGCCGGTTCAATCCACCTCGCAGCCGGCGACATGTATGGCTTGGCGATTCTGAATGAGGGCACCGTCCAAGCTGCTGGTGGCGACATCTCGATGACCGCCCAGGGCGGCGCCATTCACAACGCCGAAAGTGGCGTCATCAATGTCTCATCGAACAACTCCGCCGACGGCGGAAACGTCTTCATTCAAGCCCCTGCATTCGTGAATGAAGGTCGGATCGAAGCCAATGCGACTTCGGGCAACCCTGCTGTCAATGCGGGCACCATCGATATCAACACGTACCACAACGCAATCTTCACGCAGACAAGTAATCTGCAAGCAAACGCGAACCTCGCCGGAAACGGTGGCACGATTTCGGTCGAAGCTACCAACGGGACCGTGTCATTCGCCGAAGGAGGCACCGTCGCCGCCAAGGGTGGCTTGATGGGTGGCGATGGAGGCACCGTCGATATTTCCGGCCAACAGGTTTCCTACTACGCCACGACGAAAGTCGGCGCGCTCAATGGGACAGATGGATCACTTTCCGTTTCCGTCGATGAAAGCGTCGACGTCTATGCCCCTGGAGGCGTGATCATCATTCCGAGCATTGTGGATCTCGGCAGCGCCATCGACGTCACCAGTCGTGTCGGAACAAATGTACTGAACAACTTCGACGGTGATGTCTCCATCAGTTCGAACAATGATGTCTCCCTCAATCAAGGGTTCGATCTGCAAGGACATGATCTCACCCTGAGCGCGGGGCGAAACGTCAACCTTCACGCGGAAGCCACTGGACTCAACAATCTCATGGTCGAAGGTGGAGAACGGATCGTATTGGGATCCAGCTTCACCGACATCGCTGGAAACGCAACGTTCATCAGTCCTGACATTACCGTCAATGGCTCGAGCCCCGTCTCTATTGCAACCGGGGGCAGTCAGTTGTGGGATGGCGCCGTACGGCTGAACACGGATCTGGACATTACGGCAGATGAAGCGACTTTCGAAGGTTCCATAAACGGGAACTACGCCTTCGCAACGGATGTTGCCAACGGATTGCAGCTCAATGGCAATCTTGGAGACATTGAATCACTGGCACGCATCGATCTGTCCGCGGATCTGATCACCTTCGGCGAGTTCTGTGAACTCATCCGGGCCGATGGAGACATCCTGCTCAATGCCGATGGACGCGATGCATTGCCCGAAGCAGCGACGATTGTCGGATTGGCCGACTCGTTGTCCATCGAGTCTGCCAACGGCGATATTCGAATGGGACAGCACGAGGTCTTTACGCAGATGGGCGACCTGACACTCGAGGCATACACGGGAACGATCACACTTGGTGATGTCAACACGTATGGAGACATGTTCGTTGGCGCACCGAACATCGAACTGCTCAACCATTCCGGCGGCAATATCCTGCTCCCCGACGGAACGTTGGTCTTCCTTCCCGGCGTGCACTATCTTGCGAATGGAACCATCACATTTACAACAACCCCGATCGTTGTTGGAGACGGCGTAAATCCCATCTTTGCTTCTGGGGAAATCTCGGAAGCTGAAACTGGAACGCTGGCTGGATTCGATTGGATTCAGGATCTTGACGTCGGCATTGACGATTTCACGTTTGGCGACACAGTCCTAAGTGTCTACCCGGGAGAAAATTCGACCGCCAACAATGGCGGGGACAACACCGATACTCTTGCTGCAGAAACCGCGGCCTTCCCAGCCTTCCCGACCGACCTCGCTGCAGCCGAGCAAGTCGGCCTCTTCGAGGATGACAATGGCGAGGCTGATGAATCGACAATTGAAGGGCCCTTGACCCTCGTCACTCTTGCGGATCTGGGCATCGATATCGAACAGATCTCCGACAGCGATCAGGACTTGCAGGGCGCTATCAGTCGAACCGATGTGCTCGCCAACTATCCCGCCACCAGTATCAATCCGGAGTCGGGGAACATCCTCGTGAAACAGCGACGGCTGAAGGACAGTGTGGTCCGGCAGGCTCTTCAAAAATACCAGGATGTGCTTGCGCAACAGCCTGGAGATACGCTCGCCAACATCAATGAGAACAACACCACACCCATCGCCAACAGCATCCAAACGTCCTGGACCACGTATGCAGACGCCAATGGCGACACGGCCACTGCGGCTGGATTCCAAGCCTTTCTAGACCAGAATGATGGGCAAGCTGCATCTCAAGCATATGTAGGTGGGCTGCAAACCGTCTTTGGTGATCTGGGAAGATCTGGTTTGAGTACTGGTGAAGTCAGTCAAGCTCGTGCCCTGACCGCACAGCGGATACTCGATAGCGGCACCGGTGGCGGGCTTACCCCGTCACAGTTCAGTCAGATTCTGCGCTAGCAGCAACGGCCTCAGTTTCATCCTCGGCACGTTCACCGAAGATTGCCGAACCAACGCGAACGACGTTGGCGCCGCACTCGACGGCCACTTCGTAATCACTACTCATGCCCATCGACAGAATGTCGAAATGGCTTCCGACCACTCCCGTCTTGCGTATGTCTTCGAACAACTCCCGCGTTCGTTCAAATACAGGACGGAGCGTCACCGGGTCCTCGACGCGTGGCGCCATGCACATCAGCCCGCGTACCCGCACATTGAGCATCGTGTCGATCTGATCGATCACATGGGCCGTGGCGGCGGGGGCGATTCCATACTTCCCCTTCTCGCCTGATGTGTTGACCTGCACAAGAATTTCTGTCGGCGCCGTGAACTGTCCTGGACTGTTCTGAATCTCTTCGGCAAGACGAAGTGAATCGACGGAATGGATCAGTCGCGTCAGCGGAATGATCTTGCGAACCTTGTTGCGTTGCAGATGACCGATGAAATGCCATCGCACCGCCTCGGGGACCTCGCCGCCACCGAGTTCCCGGTGTCGCTCAAGGAAATCCTCGACCTGGGCAGCAAACTGAATGAAATGCTGCATGCGGCTTTCGCCGTAGTCGACGTGCCCCGCTTCAATGAGTTCCCGAACCTGCGCGATGGATGCATACTTCGTCACAGCAACAAGGACGACACGGTCCGGGTCTCCACCAGAGCGCGCGGCAGCCTCGCCGATCCTGCTGCGGACCTCTTCATATCGTCGCATTGTGTCGCTCGTGGTAGGCATCGAACATCTTGAGCATAAGAACGGGAGAGATGAAACGCAAGATGATGCTGGAGAATCAGTCCCCAATACCAACCTGATAGGCGAGTTGCTCAAGTGAACGAGAGAGGTCGACGCTCGCCACCTCGGCGTCGTTTCCGACATCGATGCGAATCGGAGCGAAATTGAGAATCCCCTGAATACCAGCAGCAGTCATCTCGGCTGCAACGCTCTGGGCTGCTTCCGCAGGCACAGCCAGGATGCCGATGCGAACATCATGCTCGGCCACAATGGCGGGCAAATCCGCCATGGGCTGAACCCGCAATGCGGCGATGCGCTGCCCAATCCGATCTGGGCTCGCGTCGAGCGCAGCAACGATGCGAAATCCCTTGGAACCAAAATGGGGGTAATGGAGAATTGCAGATCCGATGTTTCCGACGCCAACGACGACTGCGTTCCACTCACGATCGGTCTTGAGTACTCGCCGAAGTTCACCTCGAAGTGCTTCAACCTGATACCCAATACCCGGCTGACCAAGTTGGCCGATATTCCCCAGATCCTTCCGGACCTGGACATCGGTAATGCCCACAGACTGGCCAAGTTGACGTGAACTCACCGTTGCCGTCCCGGCCGGCTGATGTGATTCCAGCGATCTCAGATACAGACTCAGCCGCTTGATGGTTGGGCGTGGGATGTTCGATGATGAGGCCACACGGCAAGTGTAGGGCGGAGTTGCAAAAGACGAGTGGCACAGGCTGCCCTCGTCCTGCAATGCGGCCTATAGTGCCCCTTGATGCACATCGATGACATCATCTTGCGTGACCGTACGACGTTCAGCTTCGAGTTCTTTCCGCCTCGCACCGAACAGTCGCTTGCATCTCTGCGCAGCAGAATGGATGCGTTTGCCGCTTTGAAGCCCTCATTCGTTTCGGTCACATACGGCGCAGGTGGATCCACTCGACAACGCACCCATGACCTTGTCGTGGAACTGCAGCAGGAAGAGCAGATCGATCCAATTCCTCATCTCACATGCATCCAACAGTCACAGGATGAAATCGAGGCGATCCTGGCGCGTTATGCAGCTGCCGGCGTCAGCAATATCCTCGCCCTCCGAGGCGATCGCCCGCTCGATGACGACACGTACGACTGCAGTCAGGATGAGTACGACTATGCGAGGAAACTTGTCGAACACGTCGTGCGATTCAACGAGTCTGGAGTCCATGCTGATTCACGGGGCTTTGGCATTGGTGTTGCCGGATTCCCGGAAGGACATCCCGAAACGCCAAACCGACTCAAACAGCTTGAATACCTCAAGGCCAAGGTTGAAGCTGGAGCCCATTGGATCACGACGCAACTGTTCTTTGACAATGCAGCGTTCTATGACTGGTGCGAGCGTTGCGATCTTGCGGGGATCAACATCCCGCTGATTGCGGGCATCATGCCGATTACGAGTTTGAGTACGCTCAATCGGATGGCGGAACTTTCCGGGGGCACGAATTTTCCCGCCAAACTCCAGCGACGAATCTATCGGCATCAAGATGACGACGATGCGGTCCGACAGGTGGGAATCCAATGGGCCACCGAGCAGTGCAATGATCTGCTTGACCAAGGGGTCGCAGGCATCCACTTCTACACACTCAACCAATCGGACGCGACGATCGAGATCTTCCGATCTCTTGGCGCGGATGACGCCTCAGCATTGCAATGAATTCGCGCCTGCAATCGATTCAAACCACATACACGGCGATCGAGTTGCGTTCTGTCGAAGTTGCATCTACCCTCACGAAATCATGATCCGCCTCCGTACCATCGTGAGTTCCCTACTGCTGCTTGGTTGCAGCACTGCCTATGCAGTTGCCGCTCAGGCACCCGCGGCAAACGCGGTTCTGCCGCCGCCGACGCCCGGCTCGAACCGAGATGCTCCTGCAGCATGGGTCGGAATGCTGCTCATGTTCATCATCGTGGCCATCATCATTACGATCAGCATGATGCCGTCACGTCGTGGACATCAGGATTGAGTGCATGAACGCTGCACGATCCCAAACGACCCCAATGAATCGACGCACACGCACGCTGCTTCTGCTGAACGTTGCGTTGCTGATCGCGGTTGGGCTTGTCGGCTTCTCCACTGATGTGCAGGCTCAGCTTGGGCTGCGAAGTCACTACCTCATGGTCGCAGGTGCTGGCGAATCCGAAAAAACGGATCGCATCTGGATGCTCGACACCCGTGAGATCGGACTTGCCGCGATGCAATGGGATGACAGCAGCCAAAGCCTGAAAACGTCTTCCACCCGTTCAGTTAAAAACGATATAGACACCATTCTCAAATCACGATGAGGCAGCACAGCAACAACTCGACACGAAACATTGACTGCTTCCTCGGCGTCGGAGCCATGCTGCTGACTGGCGTACTGCTGCTCCTGCTGCTGAAAGCTCCGGTCACCTCAGTCGAAGCTGGCATGGTCGTTTCCGCCGACTCCTTCACGGTCATGAGTGCCGCCACTGCATCCAAGGGTCAGGTCACCTCCGATGAGGATGCCCTGTACATCATGGACAACCACAACGGCATTCTGCTCATCTACCGCATACAGAAGCAGGCGGGGATCGATCGGATCGTGCTCATCGATGGCGGATTCGCCGCCGATCTCTTCGCTTCCAAATAAGCCTGTACGGATCCTGCGGACCCATGAAGTCGTGCTGTACGATGTGCCCATGCCTGTCGAACGACGCATCGACTCCGTCATGGTGAATCAGCGAGCCGCTGCATTCGCCACGCGATCTATTAAATCCCAGGCCAAGGCCGACGGCCTTCGGCTGGCGATTTCAATGCTGGATCTGACGACACTCGAGGGCAAGGATTCTCCGGACAAGGTCCGCTCACTTTGCCGCAAGGCCATCCAGCCCTACGAGGGATCACTGGAGCTGCCCGTACCCTCCGTTGCGGCAGTCTGCGTATACCCATCGCACGTTCGAACTGCGGCGAAGATGCTGGATGGGTCAGGTGTGCGAGTTGCATCCGTTGCCACCGGCTTCCCCAGCGGCCAATACCCACTGGAAGTACGACTGCGTGATGTCAGCGCGGCCGTGCAAGCCGGAGCGGATGAAATCGACATGGTCATCAACCGTGGGGCATTTCTGGCTGGCAGGACCACGGAGGTCGCCGAAGAAATCCGGCAGGTCTGGCAGGCATGTGAAGGCGCACATTTGAAGATCATCCTTGAAACAGGTGAACTTGAAACATATGACAATGTCCGTCGCGCAAGTGATCTCGCCATTGAAGCCATTGCAGGAGCAAGCGTGCTGCAGGATGGTGACATCTTCATCAAGACATCAACCGGCAAGATCAACCCTGCGGCGACCATGCCCGTCAGCCTGGTCATGCTGGAGGCAATACATGATCACTTCCTTGCCACCGGCGTTCGCGTGGGAATGAAACCAGCGGGTGGCATCAAAACGGCGAAACAGGCGCTGCACTACCTTGTGATGGTCAAGGAAACACTTGGAACCGCCTGGCTGACGCCACGCCTGTTCAGGTTCGGCGCCTCGAGCCTCACCAACGACCTCCTGCGGCAACTGCTCAAGGGGCTGACAGGCCATTACATGGCCATGCACGACTTTTCGGAGGCCTGAGGCCAATGACGACCATCGATTCCAATGAACCGAACGGAACGGACTGGGACTACAGCCCTGCCCCCGAGCGCACGCCCGTCACGATTGCGGACGAATACGGTCTGTTCATCAATGGCGCGTTCCGGGCTCCAAAGTCGCGAAAGCGATTCGACACGATCAACCCCGCAACTGAAAAGCGGCTGTCACGGATCTCCGATGCGGGAACTGCAGATGTCAATGCGGCCGTTGCAGCTGCCAAGGATGCCTTGCCCGCCTGGTCGAGACTCAAACCACGCGAACGGAGCAAATACCTCTTTCGGATCGCAAGACGAATACAAGAACGATCGCGAGAACTGGCCGTGCTTGAAACGATGGATGGCGGCAAGCCAATCAAGGAAGCCCGCGACGTCGACCTGCCTCTTGTTGCTCAGCATTTCTTCTACCACGCTGGCTGGGCGGACAAGCTTCCCGCCGCCTTCCAAGGTCGCACCCCAAAACCCGTGGGTGTATGCGGACAGATCATCCCATGGAATTTTCCGCTCCTCATGGCCGCTTGGAAACTTGCTCCGGCGTTGGCCTGTGGCAACACATGTGTGCTCAAACCGGCGGAAACGACCTCCCTGACTGCTCTCGCACTCGCTGAAATCCTTCAGGAAGTCGAACTTCCTCCGGGTGTCGTGAACATTGTGACCGGGGCAGGTGCAACCGGTGCCACCCTCGCTGAACATCCGGATGTGAAGAAGGTTGCGTTCACCGGCTCAACGGAAGTGGGAAAGAAGCTGGCTCGCATGGCTGCAGGAACGGGAAAGAAGCTCACCCTGGAACTCGGTGGCAAGAGCCCGAACATCGTGTTCGCCGATGCGGCCATCGATCAAGCGATCGAGGGCATCGTGTCTTCGATCTGGTTCAATCAGGGGCATGTCTGTTGTGCCGGATCCCGGCTCTTCGTCGAAGAAAGCATTGCCGATGAAGTCACCGACAAACTCGCCCACCGGATGCAGTCCCTGCGCGTAGGGGATCCCCTCGACAAGAACACCGATGTCGGCGCCATCAACTCGCAGACGCAGTTGAAAACAATCGAGCGGTACATCGATACCGGCAGTGATGAGGGCGCTGCGTTGCATGAAGTCAACAATGCACCGTTGCCTGACAAGGGCTACTGGTGCCGACCGTGCTTCTTCACCGGCGTACAGCCATCACATGCGATCGCACGTGAGGAGATCTTCGGGCC
>JAQWRC010000202.1 GCA_029243925.1 Phycisphaerales bacterium | reverse complement strand
ATGTCGTTCATCCGGGCCTGTTCTGCCTCCGTTGCGACTTCATTATCGGTGACCGATCGAGCCATCCCCATCGCTTTGCTGCGCAGGTCGGAATGCCCGATGAACGATGCAATATTGACACCCAGCGGCAGCCGGTTGATGTATTCGACCCACTCCGAAGGGGTATTCCACGTCTTCTCTTTCGCAAGCAGCGGCAGCATCACTTCGCGAGGGATCGCTTCCACTCGAGTGAACGTATCGGCGGTATCTTCGGGAGAATTGTAAATCGCCGATACCGAGCAACTGCCCAGCAGAATTGTGGAGACACCATGACGTGCTGATTCTTTCAAACCAGGTGAGGCCACCAACTCGGCGTCGTAGTGCGTATGCGAGTCGATGAATCCGGGTGTGACCCATTTGCCGGTGGCATCAATGCGTTCTGTTCCATCCGGCACCGCAATGCGGTCTGAAGAGATCGTCTTGATCTGCCCATCTTCGATGAAGACATGCTTCTGAGCGGCCTTGTCATCGGCACTTCCCGTGAACAGCAAACCGTTTTCAATGAGGATACGCGGTTTCATGATGACTCTCGACAGAGACTGGACAGAAGACGAGCCGAAAGTCTACTGCTCTTTAAGGCAATCGACATCCCGTTCAGTCGCCTCACCGACGCTATCGACAGGATGAGTGAACAAATACCGCCAGACATCCTCGTGAGCGAACCGTCCGTCCGCACCTTTCTTTGAGGCACCGCTGGGCGTAACGGAACTGTGGGCCCGACGCGCATCGCCACCAACATCGAACGCCGTAATCAACCTGCGTGTGTTTCCATACGGGGCGGCCGTCTTGTCGACATCAATAATCGGACCATACCTGTGCATCCCCAGCAGTTCCCACGACCGACAGTAATGATCGCCCGTCCAGCCTCCGTCCAGGACATGCGTGAAACCAAAGTAGCGATTTTCCGGGGTTGCTGATGGCAGCTTCTGCCAGTCCTGATACTGATCTCGCGGTCCACACAACGCGACAACTCTGGCCACCTTTTGATGCTTGGCAAATCGAGCTGACGTCGTGGAACCATGAGACGCCCCTGCCATGATGACTTTGTCCCAGCGCAGAGCATCGCCCGCCTCGTTGAGGAACTGCCCCCAGTGACCTTCTGGATTTTCTTTATCCAGCCAGCGGACAAACTGAAACGATCTTTCCATCATACCATCCGGTTTTTCGATAGCAGCTTCATCAGAAAAATCTTCACCAGTTGCGGCTTCCAGTCGCATGTTGCCTCGACAATGAACTCCCACCGGTTTTTCCTGGCAGCAGATTCCAAACCATCCTCGAGCATAGTGCGGCTGAATCACATGCAGACCATAACCGTTGACCAGTTCAAACAGAGCCGGATTGTACGCCATCAGCCAGATCACCAGCTGGCCTCGTGATTCAACCCGCGTGTCCACAGACGCATTCTGAACATCGGCCGGGCGGTCTGTCGCTCCGGCCAGCACAAAGTTGATCTCCGGATAGGACTTCACTCGGGAATCAATCTCACTGGCCCTGGCCCGCATCCGG
>JAQWRC010000153.1 GCA_029243925.1 Phycisphaerales bacterium | reverse complement strand
TTGCTGCCAAATGGGTAGCGAACAGCGATGCCGTGCCCGTCGATGCGATACGCCGACTTGAGGAAGAACCTGTTGAGCGTCATGAGTAGAAACAGCATTGCTGCCGCACCGGCCAGCACACCAAGCAGTGGATCGGGAACTGCAAGCGTAACCAGTACTCCGGCACCAACTATTGCAACGGCCACCAGGACACCCCTTCCAGGCTGCTCGCGCAGAGGATGGACGGACCACTCCAAGATGCCCTCTTGTGAATCTGACATGCATCACACAGTGTAGTCGTTGCCGGAGTTCGGCCCTGCTCTGCCATATCAATGTGACCAAGCGAACACGAGAGCGGGCAAAAGCAGCTCCAAAACCTCGATGCGACTCAGGGAGGCCCCCGCCTCCGCAAGACTGATCGCCGTTGCCTCAAGTTCCTCAGGCCATGATTCCTGCAATACGTTGACACCTACACCAATGATGGCCACTCCGTCAGCCTGCTCGATGAGCACACCTGACAACTTTCGGCTCTGGCACAGCACATCGTTGGGTGGCTTCACTTCAGTGGCAACATGTGCCTGCAGTGACGAAACAATCGCGGCCGCCAATGCGAGGGATCGATTCGGCTCGGTGGTCGCGGGCAAGGCAAAGCTGAATGCCAAGCCATCGCCACCCGTGTCCGCCCATTGATTGCCACGTTGTCCGCGACCGGCAACCTGCCGACCGGCGACCACCAATGCACCGATTCCCATGGCCCGTGCCTGATCTTGCGTGCTGTCACACTCTGCAACCACACGTCCTTCACGCAACGGCAGACCAATGCGATCCACCAGCGCTTCAACGCGATCGGGCCATGACGAGATGTCGTGCACATCGACCATCAGGCGGGCGTGATGTCCAGGCCGATGTCCAGCCATTTCACGCCATGCGTGATGGACCCCACTGCAATGCGGTCAATGCCAGTCCGGGCAATGTCCGCAACCGTGTCGAAGGTCACGCCGCCAGATGCTTCCAGCATGATGGGGCGACCGGACGCATCACGCTTCGCCACCGCCTCGACCAATGCATCGCAGCCCATGTTGTCCAACAACACGATGTCCACCAAGCCAGCTTCAAGACCGAGCACCACATCCAGCTGTTCCAATCGATCGACTTCGATGCAGACGAAGCGAAGCTCACGTTGACTCCGGGCCATCGCAATTGATTCAGCCAACTTCACCGCCAACTGATCTTCGGGAATCGACGCGAGATGGTTGTCCTTGTACATGACCGCATCATCAAGCCCGATGCGATGGAGGTGGCCTCCGCCACACCGTACCGCGTATTTCTCAAACCGCCGCAATCCCGGAGTCGTCTTGCGTGAATCGCAGACCTTGACCGCCGAAGAGACGTTCTGCACCGCAGCAACGAATCGGGCCGTCCGCGACGCAACTCCGCACAGGCGGGACAGAAGATTCAACAGTGTCCGTTCGTACGTCAACACGTCACGCCACGCACCGGACACACGGCCAATGACATCTCCCGCGGACATCAGCTGGCCATCCACCATGACCATGTCAATATGCATGCGCCCGTTCAATGGCTCCAACGCAGCTGCCCGCTGAAGCAGCGACAGGCCTGCAAGCACACCGGATTCACGCGCCACGAAATCCGCCGTCACCGACCGGCCGTCCGGCACGATCGACAGCGTGGAGATATCCCCGGCTTCGACACCGTCTTCTGCCAAGGCCGCGGACATGAGGCGCACGAGTTCATCATCCGAGATGAGTGATACCCCGCAGTCCTCGAGTGTCAGCGAGTTGAAATCCATCAAGGGCATTCTGCGGCTTCCATTGGGCAGGAACAATGACACAGCCTATCCTCGTAGGCCATGTCCGTCAGTTCCAAGCCCAAGTCGTTGCACCCAGTCGAAGCCTCTGCCCTGCACGCTCGTCGCGAGCGGGTCTTTCTCGTCATCGCCGGCCTGTTTCTGGGCACGCTGGCGATGCTCAACATCCTTGGCATCACACGATTCATCGAGTTTGGCCGAATTGCAGACGGCGACGCTACTCCCTGGGTCTTCGCCGTGGCCATCGGGGTGCTGCCCTACCCAGTCACGTTCCTGTGCACAGATCTGATCAGTGAACTGTTCGGACGAGCACGCGCCAATGCCGTGGTCTGGGTGGGATTGCTTCTGAACGGATGGGTCCTGTTCATCCTCTGGCTTGGTGGCTCACTGCCGGGATTCGAAACCATGGATCCCGTTACGGGCGAACTGG